>JACDEG010000049.1 GCA_013816505.1 Pyrinomonadaceae bacterium
TTCACACACACCGCTCGCTTGACCTCAAGGGCGTCTCTTGAGTCATTGATGATCTCGTCTAAACTTGTCATCGATAGCTCCTTCTTTGAGGGCTATCATTTTACACATCTCGTTTAGGTTTCCTATAATTCAATCGTGCGGAGAGAAGTCATGTCATCGCCGAAGGCTCTTGACCGCACGACAGTAGCTGAGACGGCAGGCGTGTTTCATCATGTTGTATCTCATACTTCAAGATTAATAGCACTGCCGTCTCCGCCGCTATTCAGCCAACGACGCTGACCGCAACTCACGCCGTTTTACCGGTCGTCCGCGTCGCGCGGCACCGAGGCCGGCACGCTTGGGTTCACCAATGTCACCGTGCCGCTCAGGACGTAAGCGCGCTGGAAGGGAGCGAAGCGCGGCGCCAGCAGGCCGTCGTCGATCTCCCGGGTGACCGCGAAACGATTGAACGCTCTCGGTGAGAGGTACAACCGCGTATTCGGCAAGCCATCAGACACGCCGTCAACGTCCGCTTCCACAAAAGAAATGGCGCCATCGCCGTTCTGATCTACCCGCGCGATCTCTTGTGCGTAGGAGAGGAAGAGACGCTGCCCGACATCCGTCACGTCTGGCCGGAAGGATGCCACCCGCACGAAGGCGTTGAAAAGCACTTCCTGATCCAGCCCGCTGGGAATGAAACGGTTGCGAAACTCCAGATGCGCCGGGTTGCCCGGCTCCTCGTCGATCAGCCCGCGATCCGGGTCGCGCGGGTTATCCGGGTTATCTCCATAAACCAGTTTATCGTTGACCACGCCTGCCGGACCTGATCCGGGGATAAGAGAATGCAGATTAGGGGTGAAGAGGTTGTATTGGAGTCCGGCGGCAAAGGTTCCGGGAACGCCGCCGGTGAACGGAAGCTCGTAGTGCGGGAAGATCCAATTCGTCGAGCGATTGAATTCCCAGTAAGCATGTACGTCCGATTGCTGCTGCGCGTTAAAGGCGCCCATGCTCACCGGATGCGGGACGGTGTTGGGCTGGCGCTCTGGGATCGGAAAAATGTCGGTCACGCTACCGGTGCGCGGCGCGTTGCCGTCCCCGGTGAAGATATTACCGACCACGCTGTTGTTGCCGCTCCCCCGCGCGGCGATGGCAAGAAAGTCGGCCTGCGTGATGGTCCCGAACTGCGCCGTGCCGTCGGGACGCGGCGGCGCGACGCGCGGCACTCTGATGTCGCTGATCATCCATCCCTCGTACCAACCAGACTCATTGTTGATGACGAACAATCCGGAGAAGTCCATGAAAATATCGATGAACGCCCGCGGGTCGTTGGGGTCGGTTGGCAGGCCGGGTTTGGGTTCTAAAATGACACGAACTGCGCCGATGGTGGGCAGTCCGCCGTTGGCCGCGTTGGCGGCGGTCGGGATCACACCGTCATTGATTCCCGGTATCGTGGCGGTGAAGACGTTGGGCTGGAAGTTGAGCGTGTCCAGCAGGTAAAACTGGAAAAGCTGGCTCGGCTCGTCGGCCTCGCTGAAGGCCGTGATCGGGTCGAAAGTATTTGGGCGCGCGGCCAACTCTGTCAGCCGCACTTTGAGCAGCGGAGGCAAACGGCGAATGTCTCCGCGCCGGGCGAACCTCGACGTATTCCTCCGTGGTCTCTGAGTCCTCACGGATATGGCTCTCGCACTCTGCGCGAAAATGGTTTGCGTGGGCATAGGCAAGCCAAGTGTCACCAGCGACAGCACGCAGACCAACATGGCGCTGCTTCTCGTTCTCTTTTTCATATGTCCTTCACTCCTTTTTCTGTATCCTGTTGTTCACTTCGTCCAACAGTGCTTGAGCCGTTCACGTCACTGTGGTTTGATTAATTGTTCCTAATTTCGCATCGCTCACTTATCCGCTTTTTGCTATATTGCTTGACGGTAAGCGGATGAGCTTCAAAGCAAAATTATCGGCATGTTTAGTTAAACAATAGGCAGGTAGTGAAAAGTTCCCGCCTGGAATTAAAATGCAGGAAAGAGGTATTTATAAATCAGGTCAGAAATTCAACTGTGAATCTGAAGTGCGAAGATAAGCTGTCTATCTGCGTGATTCAAAGTTAATCATAACTAAGGAGCGGGTTTCGGATTTAATCCCGGGACAATGCCGGTTGCTGAAAATCTCTTATTTTCAGAAGCTTACTTTCTTTCTTCATGGTAGATTCCCCTATCATCAGCGCCGAAAATAAGAGAGCCCAATTTGAGGCGGTCGCTCTACCTTTCACCAAATCCATTTACAACACGGCCTTGCGCTTAACCCACCGTCCAGAAGATGCTAGTGATCTGGTTCAGGAGACCTTTCTGCGTGCCTACCGCACTTTTTCCAACTTCACTCCGGGAACGAATTGCAAGGCGTGGCTGTTTACCATCATGTACTCCGTCTTTGTGAATAAGTATCGTAAGGCGCAGCGAGAGCCGCAGCTTGTTTCCATCGCAGAATTGGAGGAAAAGTTCCATCGCTCGCTGGCGACAACGGAATGGGATGAGCGTGTGGCGCGAAATCTGACAGAGTTCGGAACGGAAGTGGATCAAGCGCTCAACGGGTTGCCCGAAAGTTTCCGTCTAGCGGTTCTGCTCGTAGATGTGGAGGAGATGTCTTACGAGGAGGCCGCCGATGTTTTGCAATGTCCGGTGGGAACCGTGCGCTCCCGTCTGTTTCGAGCGCGCAAACTGCTGTTCCTGGAATTACAGCAGTTTGCCCGGAATAAAGGTCACGCTCGAAGCGCAAAATTATAAGCATGGCAGAGACCAAGCATTTCAAAGAAGAGATTCAGGAGTTACTGGATAACCGTCTTGATCCCGAGGCGCGCCTTGAGGTGGAAAAGCATCTGGAATTGTGTGAGGAATGTCGTACAGAGTTGGAGGCTTTGCGCTGGACCAAGCAATTTTCCCGGCAGCAATATGCGGCAGAAGCTGCGCCCGCGAAACTGGAAGAAGATATTTTGGCGGCTTTGAATCTTGACGACCGCAGGTCCGGCAGCCGCTCAGTCACTACTTGGAGCTGGTGGCCACAGCAAAGAGCGATGTTAGCTTACGGTTTTCTTCTATGCGTGGCTATCGCCCTGGTGCTGTCTTACTTCATTCTCCGAGAGCCACTGCGGAAGTCACCGGAGTTGGTCTCGCAGCCGCAGATTCCCGTGAAGCCGGAGCTATCCTCACCGACGAAGCCATTGCCAGAGCCGGAGCCATCGCCGCAGAGGTTGCCTACGAAACCGAAGTTGTCCCCGAAGCTAAAGTCAGATGCCAAACCTAAACTGGCCGCAAAGCCGAAGTTGACCACGAGGCCTGTATTGCCGACAAAGCCGGAGTTTCCCGCAGAGGTGGCGCAGGATTATCGAAGTTACAAAGCTGAAAAACTACCTCTGATTTTGCAGACGGAAGATGTCAGGGAGATGGAGAAGTTTTTCTCTGAAGCAGGCATTACCTTTCAAACACGGGTCTTTGACTTGGGAATGATGAACTACCGCTTAGTGGGCGGAAGAGTCCATCAACTCATCAATCGCCAGAGCGCACTCTTCGTTTACCGTGGAGAAGATAACAAAATTCTGGTCTGTCAGATGTACCCGGGACAAGTCACAGAACTACTGCCCGCAGGTGCAGTTCGGCGCGAAAACAAAGGGATCGAATTCTATATCTACCGCATCAATGGCCTCACGGTCGTCTTCTGGCAGGAGGGAACAGTGATCTGCGTTTTAAGTTCGGATATCAATCCCGAGGAAGTAGTTCAACTCGCTTTTGCGAAGGCTGTGAAGATTTAGTTCAAATCCGCTGTCATGAAAACATTCAGTACAGGACAAAAACTGATCGGCTCATGTAACCAATTGGTGCTAATCGCAGAAATTAAGTGACAAATTTTATCATCTTGCACCAATGGGTTACATGAGCTGAAAGCTTTTTGACTCTAAATTTCATGGCGTGTCTCTCATCTAACTTTGGGTCACGGAAATCAGCCCGCTACTGCACTGACGCGGCGGCTGTCGCTCGGAATCAGTGCGGCAGGACGGTGCCGCCGGTCGCGCCGGTTGCTTGATGAACGTCCGGCAGAAAGTAAAAGAGGATGGCGAGTATCGCGTAGACCGACAAAAGCTGCACGCCCTCGATCCAGTTGCTTTCGCCGTCGCTGCTGATCTGCTCGACGATCAATATCGACGCTATCACCGCGACGACTTCCGGCACCGTGAACTCAAGGTTCATTGGTCTCCCGAATAGGTACGACGCGAAGATTAATATCGGAGCGACGAACAGAGCGACCTGCAAACTCGACCCAAGCGCGATTCCGATGCTCAAGTCCATCTTGTTCCTTAGCGCCATCAACACTGCCGACGAATGCTCGGCCGCGTTGCCGACAATCGCGACCACGATCACCCCGACGAAAACCTCAGTCAGTCCGAGGCTTACGCGTGCAGCCTCGACAGCGCCGACGAGAAACTCCGAGACCAGTGCGACGAACGCAGTCGCCACCACTAACACGCCGACCGACTTGCCGATTGACCACGGGTTTTCGTGCTCCAACACCGCGCCGACATCTTCGTGTGCGCCCTCCGGCGCTTGCTCGCCGACGAACAGGCGTTTGTGTGTGATGAGCGAAAAAACGAGCGTCAGCGCGTACGTAACGAACAGCACGATGGCAATCGCCAGGGACAATTGCTGCTCACGCTGCGGCGTCCAACCGCCCTCGGCAACTGGCACCTGCGCAGCGACCTGATGGAAAATTGTCGGGATGATGAGCGCGATGGCGGCGAGCGTCAGCGCAGTGGCGGAGATGCTGGCGGCGGTGCGGTTGAATGTCTGTTGCGAGAACTTGACGCCGCCACCGAAGAACGCCAGTCCCAGCACCAACAGAATGTTGCCGATGATCGACCCGGTGATCGACGCTTTAACCACTCCCTCCAACCCCTTCGACAGCGCAAAGAGCGCGATGATTAATTCCGCGGCGTTGCCGAAGGTGGCATTCAACAACCCGCCGACACCCTGCCCAAAATGCTCGGCCAGATGTTCCGTGGCACGTCCCATCCACCCGGCGAGCGGGATGACCGCGAGGCACGAGACGATGAATAGCGCGGTCGGATTATCGAAGCCCGGTGCAAAGCGCAGCAGGATCGCGACCGGGACGCAGACCAACAGCCAGTTAAGCGAGGGCTTCAGCCAACTATTCGTGCCGGCGGCCGGTGGCGGCGCGGGCGGCTGAGCGTCGGCGGGCGGTACGGCCTGAACTGGCGGCGCGGTAGTCGATGACATTAAGATTTATCTCCCATTTCTCGCCCAGACTGACATATCAAGTGCGCCCGATTCTAGACGTAACCCTACGACCGTTCAACTTCAACTGCTCCCGGTCGGTTGGTTTGACGCGGCCTCTCCATCCCCTCGCGACTGATGAGGCATTAGCGACATAGTCGATTTATTGCGGATGTGCTCAGAAGAATCGTCGAATGGATTGTTGATGAATCATCACCGGCTGGCTTCTGCCCATCTTCTTGTTCAGTCATGCGCATTCGAGCCGACGCCCACGACGGTTCGCGCGACGGGCATGACTTCCGCCTTGTTCAGAAACTCTCTGACCGGCGGCGCGAGTCGGTGGGCATCGGCGAGAAAGCCATCGTGACCGTGAGATGAGTGCAATTCCAGATAACTCGCGTCCACCCCGGCGCGGCGGGCGCGGTCGCTCAGTGCGCGAACGTCAGCGGCGGGAAAGAGCCAGTCCGAAGAGATGCCGACGAGCAACAACGGCGCGCGGATTCGTCGCAGCGCGTCCTCTTCCGAAGCGTAGCCGCGCGCCAAATCGAAAGTGTCCATCGCCTTCGTGATGGTGAGGTAAGCGTTGGCGTCGAAGCGGCGCGTGAAGCTCACGCCTTGATAATCGAGATAACCGGCGACATCGAAGCGGCCTTCCGGCGTGCGGTGCGGGTCTTCGCCGCTGCGGTCGGGGCGCCGCCCGAAACGCTCGGTGAACAACTCCGCCGATTTGTAGGAACACATCGCGATGGCGCGCGCCATCGCGAACCCTCCGACCGGCGGTGAATCGAAATCATAGTCACCGCCCCGCCACTGCGCGTCGTTCTGTATCGCTTGACGCTGAAGGTGATTGAGCGCCAGCCCCATCGCCGAAAGCTCAGTCGCGCCCACAACCACACAGCGCCCGACCCGTTCAGCGAAATCCACCGCCCACTGGAGCGCCTGCATGCCGCCGATTGATCCGCCGATGACGGCGCGCAGCCGCGTGATGCCGAGGTGTTCCAACAGCAGCGCCTGCGAACGCACCATGTCGCGGATCGTTATGAGCGGGAACGTCACGCGGTACGGTTGCCCCGTCCGCGGGTTGATTGACGAAGGGCCAGTCGAGCCGTAGCACGAGCCGATGATGTTCGTGCCGATGACGCAATGATGGTTGAGGTCGAACGCGCCTTCCGCACCGAACATCTCCAGCCACCAATCCGCGGCGCGCGCCGAACCCGACAGCGCGTGACACACCAGAATTACGTTGTCACGCTCTCGGTTGAGTTCTCCGTAACGGGCGTAGCGGAGCGTGACCGGCGACAGTTCCCCGCCCTCCGCCAGTGGAAACGGTTTGTCATCGGCGAAAGTCCACTCGCCCTCGAATGTCGGTTCCGGCGCGCCGCTCATTCCTACACCCCACCCGCGCCCGAAGCAGCCTTCAACGGTTCGTCGGTCGATTCGCCGCCGGCTGTAGGTAATGTTTTGGTTCCACCTTTGAACGCCTGATCGAGGTCGGCGATGATGTCGCGGATGTCTTCGATGCCGACCGACAGACGCACCAATTCCGGCGTCACACCGGTTGCACGCTGCTCCTCTTCGCTCAGTTGCGAGTGAGTCGTTGAGGCCGGATGAATGACCAGCGATTTGGCATCCCCGATGTTGGCGAGCAGGCTGAACAGCTTCAGCGAGTTGATGAAGTTTTTGCCTGCCTCGTACCCGCCGCGAATCCCGAAAGTGACGAGCGCGCCAGCTCCATCCGGCAGGTATTTTTGTGCCAACGTGTGATATTTGCTCTCCTCAAGGCCGGGGTAATTAACCCACTCTACCGCTTCGTGATGCTTCAAAAAGCGTGCGGCTTCGAGCGCGTTTTCGGAATGCCGCTCCATCCGCAGATGCAGTGTCTCGGCACCTTGCAACAGCAGGAAAGCGTTGAACGGCGAGAGGCACCCGCCCGTGTCACGCAACCCTTGCACCCGCGCCTTGATGATGAAGGCGAGATTCCCGAAAGCCTCTGTGTACGAAACACCGTGATACGACGGGTCAGGTTCAGTAAAGTCGGGGAAGCGCCCCGACGCCTTCCAGTCGAACTTTCCGCCGTCGACAAGCACGCCGCCAATCGAAGTTCCGTGCCCGCCGATGAATTTAGTGGCCGAGTTAATGACGATGTCTGCGCCCCACTCGATGGGCCGACAGAGGGCCGGTGACGGAGTGGTGTTGTCGATGATGAGCGGCAGGTTGTGTTCGTGCGCAATGGCGGCGAGGCGTTCGATGTCGATGATGTCGAGTTTCGGATTGCCGACCGACTCAGTGTAAATCGCCTTCGTCTTGTCGTTGATGCTGTCGCGGAGACCATCATAATCCTCTGCGTCCACGAACCGCACGTGTATGCCAAGTTTCGGCAGCGTGTAGTGAAACAGATTGTAAGTCCCGCCATACAGCGATGTCGTCGATATGATTTCATCTCCGGCTCTGGCGATAGTCAGGATGGCGAGCGTCTCCGCCGCCTGCCCCGACGCCAGAGCGAGCGCCGCGGCACCGCCTTCGAGCGCCGCGATCCGCTTCTCGAAAACGTCGGTCGTCGGATTCATGATGCGCGTGTAGATGTTGCCGAACTCCTGCAACGCGAAGAGGCGCGCGGCGTGATCCGCGTCGTTGAAAACGTAAGAGGTGGTTTGATAAATCGGAACGGCCCGCGAGTTAGTCGTGCCATCAGGCTCTTGCCCGCCGTGGATGGCGAGCGTGTTGAAATGGAATGGTTGGGGGTCGTCGTTGTCAGGCATCTGTATTCTCCTCTATAAAGTCGCGGGCGAAGCGGCGACATGATTTTACTCAAACGGTGCGAGGCTGTGCTCATGGTCTCTATTGCCAGAGAGTGCGGGAAAAAGGAAAGGCTCCCCACGCTAAAGATCAGCGCGGGAAGCCTCGATGCGAAACATTGAACTCTTCCAGCCCTTTAGCAGTTTTTACCGTGGAGCAAGTCGCCTAAATCGCCACGCCGAAATACTGTCAATATAACGGCGGCACTGTACGCCATAACCGCGAAGGCTGTCAAGTGGTTTGCTTTACATTCAAACGGTCTTCGGAAGCGTCCACGGCGCACGGTGGCTGCCGACGATGAACTTCTGCGCGTTCGAGTCGTCAACGATCCGTTCGGCATCCACATCCCACTTGACCTGTCGTCCGAGGCGGAAGGCAATATTTCCAAGGTGGCACGCAATCATCGAGTTGTGACCAATCTCGACATCCGAATTGGGCCGCTTGCGCGAGCGCATGCATTCGAGAAAATTCCTGACGTGTAGCAAGTGAAAATCCTCATTGTTGGTGCCTTGTCGCGGAACGCCAGCGTAACGATAGTCCTTGCGCTTCTTCGCGCTCGCCCGCTCGGTCTCCGGGTAAACCTCCCAGCCGCCACGATCAACCACCAGCACGCCATTGTTGCCGTGGAACGCAACGCCGTGATCGCGCGATTCGGGGCCGCGCCCAATGGCTGTAGCGTGCTCCCAGATCATCGTGAAACTGGGGAAGCTCCACAGCACCTGCTGCGTGTCGGGAGTCTCTTCAGCGTCGTCGGGAAAACCGAACTTGCCGCCGACTGACGTCGCAGAACTCGGAGCCTTGATGCCCATCCCCCAATTGGCGATGTCGATCATGTGCGCGCCCCAGTCGGTCATTAACCCGCCGGCATAGTCCCAGTACCAACGGAAATTGAAGTGGAAACGGTTTTTGTTGAACGCACGCTTCGGCGCAGGGCCGAGCCATGTGTCGTAATCGACTGAAGCCGGGGCGGCGGTGTCGGGCGCGACTGGGACGTTCCCCATCCAGTCCTGATATGCCCATGTGCGGACGAGGCGGATTTTTCCGAGTTGCCCGCTCTGCACATAATTGACCGCATCGGCATAGTGAGTCGCGCTCCGCTGTTGCGTACCCATCTGCACCACGCGGTCGTACTTGCGCGCCGCGTCGACCATCATCCGACCCTCGGCGATGGTTAGCGACAGGGGCTTCTCGACATAGACGTCCTTGCCGGCCTGACACGCCATAATCATCGGCAGCGCGTGCCAGTGGTCAGGCGTCCCGATGATTACCGCGTCCATCTCTTTCAGTTCCAAGAGGCGACGAAAATCACGTGTTACCAGCGCCGGGCGTTGCGACACCTGTTCGTCGACCGCCTTCAACGCCCGCGCACTCTGCTCGTCGTCAACGTCGCAGAGCGCGACACATTCCACGTTCTTGACGCTTAGCATCTTCCGCAAATCGCCGCGGCCCTGTCCCCCGCAACCGATCAGGCCAACGCGGATGCGTTCGTTTGAGCCGAGGATGTTTGCGTTTGAAGTAGCCGTCTGCCCCACAACTTTTTTCGGCTTGAGTAGAGAAAAGCTGGCGGCGGCAGCGCCCAGCCCGAGCGTCTGCTGAAGAAATGTTCGGCGGTCTTTAGGTCTCAAGAGAGTAAATCCTTTCGCGTGATTCGACGTTTCTGAGGTCAGGACTTCGGCCCTGCGTTCCAAAGTGCGTGAGTTTGACGATGAAGCGGTGAAACGGTTTTCACCGTCCGTCTGATTCGATTAGGCTTAACGGGTGAGAGGCTCGGCAGCCAGCTCTCGCGGTTCAAGCTATGAGCGACGACGTAACTCTATTATGCGCCGCGACAATTTTCAACCTTAAAGCAGGAACGCGGCCCGGCGCGGTTGTATCGGTTCGTTGTGGTAGGCGTGACGCTGGTGGCAATGGGCGTAGAAGGTGGTTGGTTGATGCTGGTTGCGAACCTGGCGGGCGCGGTGCCCATCGGCGGCGACATAGAGTTGGCGCTCGATTAAGGATGGGCGGATGGTCGATGATTGACGAGGTTTTCCTCCACGATCTCTTGCCTAAAGGTGAACACGTTCGGGTCGTTGATGTTGACGTTGGCGCGGAGCCAATCGACATCTGGTGAACCGAAAGTTTCGACCATGATGACACTGTTTATTTGTGACTTCTCATTTTATCCTGTCTATCCCTGTCCATCATTGCTTAATTCTCGCAGGCGCGACCGTGAGCGAGGGCCTCAACCTTTGTCCCTGGCTCGACCGCTCGGGCTTCCTCACTGTCTCTCTCGCAACTGAGCCTCTATCCTATTTGTTAAGTCGTCGTTCAGTTCTGTTTTTCGGTGAATGGTTATAGCTCCGAACTGGGATAAACTTTTCAATTCCCTTAACGTAGTAGCATTATTAATTTTCATTTGATAATTTTTGGCGGACGGTGAAACATGTCTTTCCGTGAGGCGCTGAGTCTGGCGCTATCTTCAATCCTCGCACACAAACTTCGCTCGTTCCTGACGCTACTGGGCGTCATCTTCGGTGTGGCGCAACAAAGAGATCGGCGTCCGCAAGGCCATCGGCGCGAAACAGCGCGACATCATTCTTCAGTTTCTAATCGAGGCTGTGACGCTGACCGGAATCGGCGATGTAATGGGAATCGTCCTCGGTACAGGGCTGGCAACACTGGTGCAAGTGTTTATGCCGACCTACGCCCCGCGCTGGGCGCCAATCTTCGGCTTCGGCACCTCAGTTGCGCTCGGCGCCGGGTTTGGCCTGTGGCCGGCGTAGAAAGCCGCGCGTCTGCACCCGATTGAGGCGCTGCGGCACGAATAGGCAGGCACACATTTTTTGAGTTTTGTGGTAATCTGGCGGCGAATTCCCTCACTTGAGAATGCCGACCTATAGATTGAGCGGCCAACACACGCCCCCCTTGAAGCTGATGCAACATGGAGGCCGCCTTTTACATCTAAACTGCCGTGAACAAAGGGGTTTGGTTAGGCCGTAGGACGGCCGATGGTTTTTAATTTTTTCGCATTGATTATTGTAAGCTAAATGCGCGGGGGGTTGCATGATGACAATCCCCCGTGTGGAGGTAGATAAAGAGTGAGCATGAGCATCAAAAATCAAGCCGGGGTTGAGTTGGCTGAGTTTGGCAGCAACGTTCTGCCTTTCGCCGATTTGAGTGAAGGGGTTAACGAAGAATCTTCCCCCGCTAACATCGAACACGTACTGCAAAAGATTGAGGCCGCCAATGCCGGCGAGTCGGATGCCGGTGAATTGCTACTCGGTCATGCCGCGTCGCCGACCGAAGTAGATGAGAATGAAGAAGCGGCTGAAGAAGGCGATGGGCTGGACTTATCAGCGGAGGCCGATAAAACGAATGACCCGGTGCGCGTGTACATGCGCGAGATGGGCGTCGTGCCGCTCTTGACGCGCGCGGGCGAAGTCGCCATCGCGAAGCGTATCGAGCGTGGCCAGATCAAGACGTACAAAGCCATTACGCGCTCTCCAATCGCCATCCGTGAGTTACTGAAAGTTGGGGACGAGATAGAGGCTGGCACGCTTCATGTTCGTCAAGTCGTTAACTTTTCAGATCAAACAGAAACGGAAGAGTACGAGGACCGTGTCGACGAGTTCCAGCGGCTGACACTGGAAGGAATCGGTCGCATCCGAAAGCTAGCCAAGACTGGTCTCACTGAGTTGGAAAAGTTGCGAACTGAGTTGAGGGTAACTCATGGCAAGCGGTCGAAGAAGCTTCTGCGTCTTAAGCGCAAACTCGCGCGGACACGCCTCGAAATCGCGCATGAAGTTAAGCGCCTCAACGCCTCGGAGCGTACCCGCCTGCGCCTGATTGACGCGGTCACCGCCGTCCACAGAGAGGTTCGCGTCAGGGAGCGTGAAATCGAAACCAACACCGAGAAACTTGCCCGCAAGCGCATCAAGCCGGAAGACGAACGCGATTATAAAGCCCGCGTCAGCACCGCGAAGCGTCGGTTGCGGCAGTTAGAGGCCGAGCACTACGTTTCGGTTGTCGAAATCAAACGCTCGTACCAAGCGATTGTTACCGGCGAGCAGGAAGCCGCGCAGGCCAAGCGCGAGTTGACTGAGGCCAATCTGCGCCTCGTGATTTCCATCGCGAAGAAATATCTGAATCGTGGTTTACAGTTCCTCGATCTGATTCAGGAGGGGAACATCGGGTTGATGAAAGCGGTTGACAAGTTCGAGTGGCGGCGTGGCTACAAGTTCTCGACCTACGCGACGTGGTGGATTCGGCAGGCGATCACCCGCGCGATTGCCGATCAGGCACGCACCATCCGCATTCCCGTCCACATGATCGAGACGATCAATAAACTGATCCGCACGTCGCGCGCCCTCGTGCAGGAGTTAGGGCGCGAACCGACCAGCGAAGAAATCGCGCGCAAGATGGACATCCCCGTCTCGAAGGTGCGTAAGGTTCTGAAAATCGCGCAGGAACCAATCTCACTGGAGACGCCCATCGGCGAAGAAGAAGATTCGCATCTCGGCGACTTCATCGAGGACAAGTCGATTCTCAACCCGGCGGACGCCGTCGTCGCCTCGAACCTGCGCGAGATTACCGACGAGGTGCTCGCGACTCTGACGCCGCGCGAAGAGAAGGTCATCAAAATGCGTTTCGGCCTCGGCACGTCCGGGTCGGAGCACACTCTCGAAGAAGTCGGGCAGCACTTCGCGGTGACGCGCGAGCGCATCCGACAAATCGAGGCGAAGGCGCTTCGCAAACTGCGCCACCCGTCGCGCTCGCGCAAGCTGAAAGCATTCCTCGAAGGCACACGACAGTAATAAGGAGATGTCAGTTGTTAGATGTCAGCCAAAGTTGACTTGCCTAACATCCGACATCTGCCATCTAACATCTTCCTGCATGAAAAGAATTATCGAAAGCTACAAGCGGAAGCTTGGCACCGAAGAAGGCAACATCCTGAAGCACGGCGCGGAACTTCGCGTCGCGTTGTGCTATCCGAATGTGTACGGCGTCGGGATGGCGAACCTCGGTTTCCACTCGGTCTACGAACTCTTCAACAGGATTCCCGATGTCTCGTGCGAGCGCGTCTTCCTGCCCGACGAAGCGGAGATGCGCGAGTACGAAAAGACCAACACGCCGCTACTGTCGCTCGAATCTCAGACGCGGGTGCGCGACTTCGACGTGATCGCATTCTCGATCTCGTTCGAGACCGACTACTACCACATGGCACGGATGCTACGACTAAGCGGCGTCCCCGTCTGGTCGCGCGACCGCACGTACCACGACCCACTCATCGTGATGGGCGGCGCGGCCTCGTTCCTCAACCCGGAACCGATTGCCGATTTTACCGACGTCATCGCTGTCGGCGAGGGCGAGATACTCGTCCCGAAGCTTGTCGACATCCTTTTGAATAACGCCGAACAGCAAGGCACGAAAGAAGACCTGCTGCTGTCGCTCGCGCGCGTCGGGCGCGGTTTCTACGTTCCCGCGCTCTACGACGTGACGTACCAAGCGGACGGCACGATTGAGGCTTATACTCCGAAGCAGCCGGGCGTGCCGGTGCGTGTCGGGCGCATGGTCGCGGCGGAGAATCCGAAGGAAGGTAGTTTGCGGCGCGCGATGCGGCGCGGCGACATAGAGATTGCGCGGCAGTTGCGCGAGGCCGATGTGTTCGCGCCGTCGACAATCGTGTGGGCGCCGGAAGCTGAGATGGGTGAGCGGTTTCTGATTGAGATTTCGCGCGGCTGCTCGCAGGGCTGTCGCTTCTGCTGGGCCGGTTTCAATTACTGGCCGCCGCGCGTCGTACCCGCCAAAGATATTCTCGCGAAGGCCGCTCTGTGGCGCGGGCGAACCGACAAGATCGGCCTCGTCTCGACGGCGGTCTGCGACCACCCGGAGATCAGCGAAATTTTGCAGGGACTGCGCGCGATGAACTACCGCATCTCGGTCTCGTCTCTGAGGCTCGATCAGATTGAGGACGAACTGCTCGACGCGCTGGTTGAGTCGCGCGATCAGCAGATTGCCGTCGCGCCGGAAACCGGATCGGATCGCCTGCGCAAAGTCATCAACAAGAATCTGACCAACGACGAGATCGTGGACATCTGCGGCGCGGTCTTTGACCGCGGGATGTTGACGATCAAGTTGTATCTGATGGCGGGTCTGCCGACCGAGACTGATGAAGACCTCGAAGAGATGGTCGTGCTGGTCGAGCGGATCAAAGATCGAATGATCGAGACTGGCAGGAAGATGGGTCGTGTCGGGAAGATTATCCCGGCGCTGAACGGATTTGTGCCGAAGCCGAACACGCCGTTCCAGTGGGAGCCGATCTGTGAAGAGAAAGAGTTGAAACGGCGGCTGAAGTGGCTGAGCAAAGCGCTCGCGCGCATCCCGAACGTCGAGGTGAGAGTGATGTCGGCGCGCATCGCACACGAGCAGGCGCTCTTCTCGCTCGGCGACCGAGCAATCGCGCGCGTCATTGAGGCGATGACCGAACACCGTGGCGATTTGCAGGCGGCACTGCGCGCGACGAACGTTGACCCGAACTTTCACACGGGCCGCGCGCGAACTTACGCGGAACCGCTGCCGTGGGAGATTGTCGATGCGGGTTTGTCGCGCGACTTTATGGAGCAGGAACACACCCGCGCTCAAGCGGCTCGCTCGACCGCACCGTGCCCGTCGGTCGATACATGCACACGTTGCGGCGTGTGCCCGACGACGTGGCTTGCCGCTGCCCCCGCCGGCCTCGTCCAGTTGCAAGGCATCGCGACGGCCTCCATTCTTTAAGACTACGGCTCAGAGTTTTCAGCGGCGATAAAATGATGAACGCGGAGGTGTCGAAGCTTCTTTCCTCGACACTCCCGCGTTCTTTCGTATGCCGCCCGCGCGGCCTTCATCTCCCGCCGCGCCAGATCATTCCGCCTCTCACTAGTCAGAAAGATAGGTGCCGCTTCGAACGGTGTGATCAAAATTATACTGGTAGATATAACCAGGCAGAGCAATGTCGCGCGTCCAACGCACTTGCGCTTCCACGCGGCCGTTGAGTTTCTGGACGTTGATCGAGGCTTCCGAAGGCACGCCGTGACCGTCGGCTTCGGATCGCAGTCGAGTCCTGACCCACTCTGGGGTTTTGCCGGTCACCGCTCCCATATCCACGGCCTGCTGCATCGAGTCCTTGAGCAAGTACGCGTGGTAGGCGATGGGAATATATTGGGATGCGACGTAGCCGAGGACGGCGATGACAAAAAGCGTGACAAGGAAGTTAAGACGCGCCCCGCCCCGCTCACCCGGGCGGCGGAAATTCTGGCGTGTGTTGGGCAGGTAATTCATTGGAGGGTCCTCTCGGTGTGGGTGTCAGGTGCTGCTCTGCAACGCGGCGGTGATCGAGTCGCGCACGACGCGGGTCGGTATTTCACTGCCGCTGACAATCCGCGCGCGCCCCAATCTTTCCAGCAGCACCCACTGCACGTGGCCGCCGACAACTTTCTTATCAAGTCTCAGCAGGCGCAGGATCGATTCGTGCTCGAGGTCGTCGGCGCGCGGCAGGCGTCCCGCGAGGTGGACGGCGGCACGCAGCGATTCTAACGCCGATGCCTCAATCAATCCTAGCCTGACGGAAATTTCCGCCGCCGCCAACATCCCGTACCCGACTGCTTCGCCGTGCCGGAACCGCTTGTACGCGGTGGCGGATTCGAGGGCATGACCGATAGTGTGGCCAAAGTTCAGAACGCGCCGTGAACGGTAATCAGTCCGCCCCTCTTCCTCGCGCTCATCACCCGCGACGATACGGGCTTTGAAGGCGCACTGCGCGGCGATTAATTTAGCCAGACCCCGTTCGACCTCAACCACCTGCGCGTCGGCGCCTGTCTTTGCTTCGTGATGTGCGCTCGAAAATCTCTTCCAAGCGGCAAGAAAGCGACACGTCTGATTTAACAGTTTAAGGCCTCCGACCGCGCCCTGCTTAATCGCCTCGCACCACCCGGCCGTCATCTCCCGCGCGGGTAATGTCCGCAGCGTCCTGACATCAACCACCACCGTGCGCGGCTGATGAAAAGCGCCGATCATATTCTTACCCGCAGGCGTGTTGACTGCCGTCTTGCCGCCAACGGACGAATCAATCTGCGCCAGCAACGTCGTGGGGACTTGAATGAACGCGACCCCGCGCAGGTACACCGCCGCCACGAACCCGGCGAGGTCACCGACCACGCCGCCACCCAAAGCCATCACCGCGTCGCTTCTCTCCAGTTCTGTTTCGGCGAGAAAGCCGAGAGAGCGCCCCGCCGTGAGCAGCGATTTGTGGCGCTCGCCGTCGCCCATCAGCCAATGCGCAACGTTGAAACCCGCGGAGCGTAACGCCCGCACCGCATCCGCGCCGTAGAGGTCGAACACGCGGCGATTCGAAATGACGACAATGCGTCGGGCGTGCGGCGACAGCGCGCCCCGCGACACTTCGCCCAGGCGTTCAAGCGCGCCCGCGCCGATCTCGATGTCATAGCTCCGAGATGAGCCGAGGCGGACACGCACGCGTGGCACCGTTTTGTCTGTCATTTCGTATCGCCTGCAAGGGCCGGAACTGGCAAGATCAGAGTGGAAAAACTTTCGGGATTGTATCATCTGATGGTCGACAGATGGATTTGTGAGAAAGGGGGGTTAGGCTATCGCTATCGTTAAAAAGAGAACAGGCACAGCAAACTTGGGGAATGCTGTGCCCGTTCCAATTTGTGGTTACTGTCCTCACCCCAGCAACCACTGAGACGGAGGATCCACCAACCGTCTCTCTTGCCCCGCAATATACATCGCAACGTTCATGCCATGCAAGCCAGAATTTCAACTTTTTTATCTTGTGCCTGTTCATCTAGCTATTCCGCGGTTCAGAGGAGTGAAGCGTATGAAAATCATCGCCGATTAGCCCACCAATGAGACCTTCGCATGTAATAGTTACACACCACCGCCGCGTAAAAAACTCCCACGTAGCTAGCCTTCGTGAGTGCCAAGAGCGTGTTTGATCGTCTCAGCCAGGGATGTACCGAGGCGGTCAATTTCATCCTGGCGTTGTCCCTCGATCATCACCCGCGCCAGCGACTCGGTGCCGGAGTAGCGCAATAGCAGTCGACCGTTCTCTCCAAGCACCTGCTCTGTTTTGAGCACACCCTCCATGATTTCCGGCACTTCCATAAAGGGCCGCTTTTCGCGCACGCGCACGTTAAGCAACACCTGCGGGTATCGCACAAACCCGTCAGTCAAGTCTTGCAACGTGCGCCCTGATTCATTCACGGCGCGCAGCATTTTGATAGTCGTAATCAGCCCGTCGCCGGCTAAACTGATGTGCGGGAAGATAACGTGACCGGATTGCTCGCCGCCGACGCTGGCACCGGTGCGCAGCAACTCTTCGAGCACATACTTGTCACCGACATTCGTCCGCAGCAGTTTGATACCGCGCGCGCGTAGCGCCAGTTCGAGACCGAGGTTGGTCATCACCGTAGCGACCACGCAATCGCCCGCGAGGCGGCCGCGCTCCGCCATGTATCCGGCCATCACCCACAACGTCGCGTCGCCGTCGACTAACCGTCCCGCCGCATCAACGAAGAGCGCGCGGTCGGCGTCACCGTCATAAGCAACGCCGAATGCGGCACCTTCTGTGACGACCGTCCGGCACAATTGTTCGATGTGGAGCGAACCGCATTCGCGATTAATGTTACGTCCGTCCGGCGTATTATTGATAGCCTGCACGCGCGCGCCCAATCGCGCGAGGAGGGCGGGGCCAAGTTCCGAGGCCGCGCCGTTTGCGCAATCAACAACGATTGGTAAACCATCGAGTCGCAAACCGGCGGCGACCTCCGTCGCAAGGTAATCCAGGTAACGCGCTCTCAACTCGGCGCCGCTCGCTTCGCTGCTCGCAACATCTTCCGCCTCCGTCGAACCGACGGTCCGCGAGGCGCGCTGCTCATCAAACACCTCCGGTGCAACGCTCTCGCGCAGTAGACTACCCGGCGTTGACCTGTCTGTTCCGCGCGCCGCGTGGATGTCTGCTTCAATGAGGCGTTCCGTCGTGTCGTCAAGCTTACGTCCCGACGACGCGAAAATCTTTACCCCATTGTCTTGGTAAGGATTATGCGAAGCGCTGATCACCACCCCGGCGTCCGCGGGCAGTGTGCGAGCGAGAAAGGCCACGCCGGGTGTCGTAATCACGCCGGCGGAGTCGCACGTCGCCCCCGCCTCGCGCGCGCCTTTTATCAACTCATGCTCGATCCACCCGCCGGACTGTCGCGTGTCACGGCCAAGGACGATGCGCGGCGCACGCCCGATTTGTTCAGATAAGCGGTGCGCCAGCGAGTGACCGGTGAGGCGCATTGTCTCCGCGTCAACGGGGAAGCGTCCGGCTTCGCCCCGCATTCCATCGGTTCCGAAAAGTCTTGTTATCATCAGCATCATAAACATCCCGCACGTGAACCTCACGACGGAATCAGAGACACGCAGGCTTCCGACGCGAGTCTCTTAAGTCCCCTTCCTGGTGACTGTAAATGCGTCGGGTTCCGTTGATACTAACTCGGCGCGGCCTTCGAGTCCCGACGGTAGCAGGAGGCGCGGCCTCACGCTTTTGTCCGCTGTTTCTTCAACGACGATTTCTAACTCTTCGGCCTTCAACGCCTCAAGCGCGGAACGGCTGCCACGCAACACAACGGCGACGCGCGCCGGTAGCACACTTTGCACGTCGTCACCGACGGCCCGCACCGCGACGCCTGCGAAACGACGCTCGATGCGCTGCTCACCGACCTCAACGCGCACGGCGACGACAGAGTCGAGCGGAGTGACTTTCGTATCGAGTATATCGATTGCGGTTTGTGGCACGGTGAAATTCCCGGTCTGCCCTTCAAGTGGGATCGATTCAGTGTGAGCTTTTTGAATGGCTTCGACGTGGCTCTGCGGGCCACGTACCCTGACTGCGGACGGCGTGATCTGGACGTTGCGCAACTCGTAACCGTCGGGCACATTGCCTTCGAATCGTGCCTCGACA
>JACDEG010000449.1 GCA_013816505.1 Pyrinomonadaceae bacterium
GTGTGCGCCTGGTTCCTCCATCGAGCCGTTGAGGTGGCGCGCCAGCCCGCGGTAAAGGATGTCATTGACGAGCGTCGATTTGCCGGAACCAGAAACGCCCGTCACGACCGTCAGCAGGCCGAGCGGGAACGACGCTTCGATCTCTTTCAGGTTGTTGGCGCGCGCACCGCGCACCGTCACCCGTAAGCCGTTCGGCGAACGCCGCGTCGTCGGCACCGGGATTTCCAGCGCCCCGCAGATGTAGAGGCCCGTCACCGACTGCGGGTTGCAGGCCACTTCTTCGGGCGTGCCCGCCGCGACCACCTCGCCGCCGTGCGTGCCCGCCGCCGGGCCGAGGTCGATGACGTAATCGGCGCGGCGAATCGTCTCCTCGTCGTGCTCGACGACGAGCACAGTGTTGCCGAGGTCGCGCAGCGCCGCGAGCGTCTCCAATAGTTTCTGATTGTCGCGCGGGTGGAGTCCGATGGACGGCTCGTCCAGCACATACAGCACGCCGCGCAACTGCGACCCGATCTGCGTCGCCAATCGGATACGCTGTCCCTCGCCGCCGGAGAGCGTCGCCGACGGCCTATCAAGCGTCAGATAGCCGAGGCCGACGGATTCCAGAAAGCGCAGACGGTTCCTGATTTCGCGCAGAACCAGACGCGCGATCTGCTCTTCGCGATCATTCAGCGCCAAGCGCTCGACAGCCAGCACGCTCTCTTCAATCGGCATCCCGGTGTAATCGGCGATGCCGAGACCTCCGACGCGCACCGCCAGTGATTCGGGTTGCAAGCGGCGGCCCTCGCACGCCGGACACACAACCGGCGACACCAATTCTTCGAGCGCCACACGAACCTTTTCAGACGGCGCGTCATTCATTCGTTCGCTCAGCCAGCGGACCGCGCCCTTCCAATCGCTCTGATACGTGTACTGTCCTTGCCGGAACGTGATCTGACCGTCGATCCCATAAAAGAACACATCGCGCACTTCTTGCGGAAGCTCGACGAATGGGACCGAAACACCCGCGCCGAAGTGTGACGCGACGGCGAGCAACGCGCTCTTCAGATACGCCGCGCCTTGCTTGTCGGCTGTGCCGAGGAAGAGTTGCTTGTCAGCGCGTTCGGTGGCGTCGACGACGATCTTGACGGGGTCGACCTCCATCACCGTCCCCAGCCCGTGGCAGCGTTTGCACGCGCCATAAGCGGAGTTGAACGAGAACGAGCGCGGCTCAAGTGGTGGGACGTTGATGCCGCAGTTGACGCACGCCATCCGCTCCGAGTAGAGCTTCTCTTCGCCGTCGACGACCGAGATCAGCACCGCGCCGCCGGTTAATTTCAACGCGGTGCGAACTGATTCGCTGAGGCGCTCGTTGATGCCGGGCTTAATCAGCAGCCGGTCGACGACCGCTTCGATAGTGTGGTTGCGCCGCTTGTCGAGCCGTATCTCTTCGTCAAGCGAGAGCAGTTCCCCGTCCACGCGCGCCCGCAGGAAACCGTCCTTCACCAACTTCTCAAGCTCTTTCTTAAACTCGCCCTTGCGCCCGCGGACAATCGGCGCGAGCACCATCACGCGCTCGCCTTCCGGGAGGGTGAGGACGCTGTGCATAATCTGCTCGACGCTCTGGCGTGTGATCGGCGCGCCGCAGTTTTGGCAGTGCGGCTGGCCGATGGAAGAGAAGAGCAGTCGCAGGTAATCGTAAACCTCCGTCACCGTGCCGACGGTCGAGCGCGGGCTGCGCGAAACGGTTTTCTGCTCAATCGAAATTGCGGGCGATAGTCCATCGACCGAATCCACGTCCGGCCGCTCAAGCTGGTCGAGAAATTGACGCGCGTAGGCCGACAGCGATTCGACGTAGCGGCGCTGGCCCTCGGCGTAAATCGTATCGAACGCGAGCGATGATTTACCGGAACCGGACAGCCCCGTGATGACTGTCAAACGGTCGCGTGGAATCTCGACGTTGATATTTTTGAGATTGTGCTGGCGCGCGCCGCGCACCGTGATACGGTCAATTGCCATTGCTTGAAAGTATCTGCGCCGCTGTCAGTGGGGAGTTTGTTGTCTTGCTGAAACGGCGATTGTAAACGAGGCTTTGGCGCGCAGGCAAGGCGAGCGTCCGACGACTTTCTTGACACTCTACGGTAGCGGCTCATACACTGCGCTCTGCAAGGGCCGATAGAGCTTTTGAGCAGCGCTAAAATGGTTTTGTCGTAATTTATTATTGAGCTGCATCGGTCGAGACAGGGAGTATAAGCGGGTGAATCTTCCGAACGCGCTCACGTTATCGCGCATCTTCGTCGTGCCATTGCTTGTCGTCGTACTGCTCACGCCTTTCTCCGAAGATTGGTTCGGCGTTCCGCGCCACTTCCTCGGCGTCGCGCTGTTTCTCGCCGCCGCCTTTACCGATTACCTCGACGGACGTATCGCCCGCAGCCGCGACCAGGTCTCACGCCTCGGCATCCTGCTCGATCCGATTGCCGATAAACTTTTAATCTCTGCCGCACTCATCTCACTCGTCGAAAATCGCCTCGCGCCGGCATGGGCCGTTGTGATTATCATCGGGCGCGAGTTGGCGGTGTCCGGGTTGCGCTCAATCGCCGCCGCCGACGGGGTGGTCATCTCCGCGTCGCGAATGGGTAAGTTGAAGATGCTCACGCAGGTGGTGGCGGTGGCGCTTTTGATACTTTCGGATGCGAAGGGCGCGCCGCCGGTCGCCAATTTCGGTTATGCCTTTCCGGCAATCCAGTTCTGGTCAGTGCCGGAACTGCGCGCCGCGGTACGGCATCTCTTCGGCGAAGGAATCGTCACCTTTACCGACTGGCAAGTGTTGCTGTACACCGCCGGGCGCGCGATGTTATGGGTCGTGGTTTTGTCGGCGTGCCTGTCGATGTATCAATATTTTCGCGCTTTCTATGAGGTTACGGTGCGGCGCATGGCTGCCGGCTCAGACCCTCCTCAACCGTTGCCGGCGGCGCCAAACGCGGCGGGTCACGCGCTTCACCAGAAGAGTTAAAAACAAGCGGCGTCGCGGTCGGTCATCAGCGAAAACGACGGCGCACAAACATCAAGGGACGAGAACAGATGAACGTTCTCGTCCCTTGATGTTTGTGCGCCGCTGAAATTATTGAACTTCGACGAAATCGCCGGTGTGAATTTCCTGAGCGACGAGGGTGATGACGGCGGTTGCGGTGCGCGACTGTACGTCAAGCACGACCATCTCGCCGACGATCTTGCGTGGTGGGGTCGGGCGGCGTCGCTTGATCGTCGGGGTGTTAATTGGTGGGTTAATCATGCTGAAACCGGTTTCGTCCTGCACGCGCTGCGCCTTGTTGGAGAACTTCCCGCCGCGAAACCGGTCGCTTCCAAACCCGCTGCTCGCGTTGCTTGATATTTCGGCGTCACGAAATTGCGCGACGTTCGGCGTCCCGACCGGGCGGTAGATGGTTAGGTACTGGCCCGTCTTGAGATTATCTTCGTAGCCGAGGTCGATGAAAACGATTTGGCTCCGCGACAACATTTCTCGACCATCGCGCGCGAGCACGATGCGACCTGTCTGTTTGCCGCTCGGGTCGGCGAAGCGGTTAAGCCGCCCTGCGTCGCGCCGGACGGGTGAAACGCGCTGCATCACAGGACGCAGAAGGTCGCCGAGAAGGATGTTGTCGCACGCCCTGCTGATGACGGCGACCGAGACGCGATCTTTCACTTCGGTGACCCGCAGACGACCCAACTCCTGTGTATACACACCCAGGTTGCCGTCCTTTTTAGAAAATTTGCTGGTGAATCTTCCGCGCGGGCGAACTACATGATATTCCTGCCCGACGGTAACTCCTTGCTGTTGGCCCGCGTTGACATACACGACATCGCCTTCGGCATAAATATTCTGTTCCTGCTCTTCCTCGCCGCCGACGATCTGTCGCGGGTTGCGGTCGGGAGCGTATTCAATAAAGCCGGTGCATTGCAGATCATCTGCGCGGATGCTGGGCGCCGTCGCCATCGGCGACTGCATAACTACAGTTGGTTGGGCGTCTGTTTGCTGCTCGGAGGATCGTGGTGTTTGCGCGGCAGCGGTCACTGCACTAATGGTGAGCAGCAGCAGCAGATCGGCTACGAGCAATGGAATGTTGGGCGTGGCGTGACGAGTAATCACAGCTTAGTCTCCTTAACGTTGATTTCTTAATAGATGGTTAAAACAAAAGGGCCGTCTGCCGGCAAATGTGTGGTTAGCTGAAGGGCAAAAGCTTGAGACGTTCATGCCGCCGCGCCGAAATCTTCTGGCGGCCGCGTAAGAACGGGCGAATTCATCCTACTGGTGCGGGCGCATGAGCGTCAATCACTTTCTTTATAAAAGGCTGAAAGGCAGTGCTTGGCGGGCATCGACACGACAGCCTAAATTCAAGCGGCAAAGCCGATTTACTTGGTCTTTCGCCGGTAACTTGCCTTTTTGCAAAGCTGTTGTTAGTATCCCCGTTTTGTCGGAAGACGCTTAAAGTTTTCCGTTCAAGGCCGGCGTAGCTCAGCTGGTAGAGCATCTGATTTGTAATCAGAGGGTCGGGGGTTCGAGTCCCTTCGCCGGCTCCAGTCGAGTTCACAAATTTGATAACACGTCTAGCAGGGGTGGTCGAGTGGTTAATGGCACCGGGCTGTAAACCCGGCGGGCTAACGCCCTACGTAGGTTCAAATCCTACCCCCTGCACCAGCACGGAAAGGATGAAGGCGGAAGGATGAAGGCGGAAGGCGCGGCCACTGGTGCCGACGCTTTCCCTTCATCCTTCATCCTTCCGCCTTCATCCTTGCTCTCGGGCGGGAGTAGCTCAGTTGGTAGAGCATCAGCCTTCCAAGCTGAGGGTCGCGAGTTCGAGCCTCGTCTCCCGCTCCAGATTTTACGGTTGGCAAGCAGGCTGCCTGTTTGTGCCCGCGTAGCTCAGCGCGCGGACTTCGTTTAGTAAACCCCAGTCTTGGGTTGAACTCGAATAGCCGAAATAAGGACTTATGGGCGCTGATTGGTAGTCTTGGGTTGACCGTAATGCTGTAAGCCCTTTGAAATCAATAAAGTCATTTTTCAACCCAACACCGGGGTTAAGTAAGGTGCTCCCGTAGCTCAGTGGTAGAGCGCATCCTTGGTAAGGATGAGGTCAAGAGTTCAATCCTCTTCGGGAGCTTAAGTTTTCAGTCTCCAAACACAACTCATTGAAGAGGCAATATTGGTATGAGCAAGGAAAAGTTTGACCGGTCGAAGCCGCACGTCAACATCGGGACGATTGGCCATGTCGATCACGGCAAGACGACGTTGACGGCCGCCATCACCAAGGTCTTAGCCAAACACAACCCGAAGA
>JACDEG010000450.1 GCA_013816505.1 Pyrinomonadaceae bacterium
GTTCATCTACGTGCCGAAGGGGGTGCGCGCGGAAGTTCCCCTTCACTTGCTTTTCCTGTCCGACGCGACGACGGAACAGACCGTCTCTTTCCCGCGCGTCCTCGTCGTCGCGGAACGCGAGAGCGAGACGACGGTGATCGAAAGTTACGCCGCCGTCGGTGACGGCACACACGTGACCAACGCGGTCGTCGAAGTCTGCGTCGGCGAAGGCGCGCGCGTCACTCACTACAAAGTGCAGACGGAGAGCGAGCGCGCGTTTCACATCGCCTCGACGTGGGCCGACCTCGGTCGCGACGGCGTTTACGACGGGACGACGATCACGCTCGGCGCACAATTGTCGCGTCACGGCATCAGCGTCCGGCTCGATCATCCGGGTGCGGAATGTTGGGTTGACGGTTTGTATCTCGTCGGCACGGGGCAGCACGCCGACACGCATTCGCTGATTGACCACCGTCAACCGCACTGCATCAGCCATCAGAACTACAAAGGCATCCTCGACGGAAAATCACGCGCCGTCTTCAACGGGCGAATCTTCGTGCACAAGGACGCGCAGAAAACCGACGCGCGGCAGAGCAACAAGAATCTGCTGCTGTCGAACGAAGCACGCATTGATACGAAGCCGCAGTTGGAAATTTTCGCCGACGACGTGAAGTGCGCGCACGGTGCCACGGTCGGGCAACTTGAAGAGGAAGAGCTTTTCTATCTCATCAGTCGCGGCCTGCACAACGAGTTGGCGCGCAACCTTTTGACTTACGGCTTCGCCGAGGAGTTGGTCGAAAAAATCAAGATCGAATCAATCAAGACACAACTCGATGAGGCGATCCTGAATCGTCTGCACGCGCGGCTGGAGGTGTGAACGACCGTTACGTAAATTGAATTTGTTGTAGAAATATGAAAGACGAGGCTTCAGTTACACTGTCCAAAGACTTACTCGCATCAGTTGATAATTTAGTCGGTCCACGTCAGAGCCGCACTGAGTTCATTGAGGCCGCCGTGCGAGCTTACGTTGCCTTAATGACTAGAAGAGAGCAGAACGCACGTGACTTCGAGATTCTGAATCTCCGCGCTGACGAGCTTAATAAGCAAGCTGAAGACTTACTTGAATATCAGGTGGATTTGTGAGGCGAGGTGATTTGTATCGGGTTCCGAGACCATCGGCTAAGGACCCGAAAAGATTCCGCGTCTTTGTGGTTGTGAGCCGCCAGTCGCTGATTGATTCACGTTACTCCAGTGTTGTGTGTGGCGCAGTTTATTCAAACCGCGCGGGGTTGACGACGGAGGTGCCGGTCGGCATTGACGAGGGCTTAAAGCACGACAATTGCATTCGCTGTGACGAGCTTGTGAGTTTACGCAAGTCTGAGCTGACCAACTACGTCGGATCGTTGACGCGCCCTCAAATCAATGAATTGAACCGGGCGCTTCTTATTGCTTTAGATATTCCGGATAATGGTTATCAATTATGACAATGGCAGAAATGCTTGCGCTCGGTATGAGTAAGAACGAACAGCCTATCGAAACGTCGTGGGATGTTGAGCGCGTTCGCGCAGATTTCCCGGTGCTTCGGCAGACGGTAAACGGCAAGCCGCTCGTCTACCTCGACAATGCCGCGTCGTCGCAGGTGCCGCAGGTCGTGATTGACCGCGGCAGCCGTTACCTTCAGGAAGAGCACTCGAACATCCACCGCGGCGTTCATTACTTGAGCCAGCGTGCGACCAGTGCATACGACGGCGCGCGCGAGAAGGTGCGCCGCTTCATCAACGCGCGCGAGTCGAAGGAATGCATCTTCGTGCGCGGTTGCACGGAGGGGATCAACCTCGTGATGCACGGCTATGGCCGGAAGTTCGTTGGTGAGGGCGACGAGATCATCATCTCTGAGATGGAGCACCACTCCAACATCGTGCCGTGGCAGATGCTCTGCGAAGAGAAGGGCGCGCGCCTGCGCGTGATTCCAATGGACGACGCCGGCGAGTTACTGCTCGACGAATACGACGCGCTGCTCAATGAACGAACGAAGCTCGTCGCGGTGATGCACATCTCGAACTCGCTCGGCACCATCAACCCCCTCAAAGAGATCATTTCGCGCGCACACAAAATGGGCGTGCCGGTGTTGATTGACGGGGCACAGGGCGCGCCGCACTTGAAAGTGGATGTGCAGGATTTGGACTGCGATTTCTACATCATGTCGGGTCACAAGATGTTCGCGCCGACGGGCAGCGGCGTCGTCTATGGCAAGGCCGAGTGGCTTGAACGAATGAACCCGTTCATGGGTGGTGGCGACATGATTCGCACGGTGACGTTCGAGAAGACGACCTACGCCGGACTGCCGAACAAGTTCGAAGCGGGGACGCCGGCGATTGCGGCGCAGATCGGACTCGGCGCGGCGATTGATTATC
The DNA here is from genome assembly GCA_013816505.1 of Pyrinomonadaceae bacterium. Lineage (GTDB taxonomy): Bacteria > Acidobacteriota > Blastocatellia > Pyrinomonadales > Pyrinomonadaceae > JACDEG01. Next base: position 2,394 of record JACDEG010000450.1, read on the forward strand.
TTGAAGGCCTTGACCGCGAAGAGGCGCACCGTTACGAGCAGGAACTGCTGCGCTACGCGACTGAGAAGTTGTCGGCTATCGAAAGCGTGCGCCTCATCGGAACGGCGCGCGAAAAGGCGAGCGTGCTGGCGTTCGTGATCGAAGGCGTGCATCCGCACGATGTCGGCACGATTCTCGATTATGAAGGCGTCGCGATCCGCGCCGGCCACCACTGCGCGCAGCCGGTGATGCAGCACTTCAAAGTGCCGGCCACGTCGCGCGCTTCGTTTGCTTTCTACAACACGAAAGAAGAGGTCGACATCTTCGTGCGGGCGGTCGAGCAGGTAGTCGAGGTATTAGGTTGATATGTCAGCATTAACAGAGCTGTACAACGAGCAGATCAAAGAGCACGAAAAGAAGCCGCGAAACTTCGGCAAGCTGGAGACGGCGAACCGCGTCGCGGAGGGGCGCAACCCGGTCTGCGGCGACCACTTCACCGTCTATCTTCAGTATGAAGATGACGTGATTAAAGACATCCGCTTCGAGGGCGAGGGTTGCGCCATCTCAAAAGCCTCGGCCAGCATGATGACCAGAAGCGTCAAGGGTAAGAACAAGGCTGACGCGGAACAGTTATTCAGCGAGTTTCACCAAATGGTCTTAGGCGAGCTTGACGAAGAGACGACGCCGAATCAGCTCGGTTATTTGAAAGTATTCGCCGGCGTGCGTAATTTCCCCGTTCGAGTCAAATGCGCGAGCTTGTCATGGCATACGATGCACGCCGCGCTCGAAGGAGAAGAGACGACCTCTACCGAAGACTTCGGCCCCGACATTGCTTCATCGCAAATCTCCGCGTGAGGGCGGTTCCATCATCTTTCTTGAACGCCGGGTCTTTAATCGTCGTACTGTTGTGAAATTCTATGACAGGAGCGCCATATGTTCTGTCCGCAATGCGGTACTAATCAAAGCGACGAATTGAAGTTCTGCAAATCGTGCGGCGCGAATTTATACGCCGTCCGCCAGGTGGTTGCCACACGCGAGACGGATGAGAAGTTTGATTGGAGCAAAACCTGGGTCGCCGAAATGTTCATGTCCGGAGAAGAGGCCATCAGACGCAAAACAGAGATTGAGCGTCTGCAAGGCATCACCCCGGAAGTGAAGCGCTACGATGAAATCAAGGCCGGCGTCATCACGGGGTGCGTCGGCATCGGTGTGATGATCTTTCTTTACGTCTTAGCCGAAGGCATCATCCTCGGCGGCCGAATCCCGCCGCACGTTACCGAGATCATCCGCCGTTTATGGGTCGCCGGGGTGATTCCTCTGATGGTCGGAATCGGGCTATTAGTCAACGGCCTGTTTGTGAGCAAAAAACTTGTCGAGATGGCTAAGCGACAGCCGCAGACGAAGCCGGACGCCTTAGAGAAAGGCACAGCTCAACATACGCTCCGACCTGCCGACACTACTGAATTCGTTCCTTCCGAATTTAGTGTCACTGAAGGAACGACGAAACATCTGAGAAGCTCCGGCCCGAAGGCCTAAAATACTCAAAAGTGATAGGTAAATGGTGACAGGTGATAGGAAGATCAATGTTGATGCCGGGTGGCGCAAGTCTTTCAGCAACGGGTTCGCTCGTGTGGCCCGGCAGTAGGTTAGTACCGTAGAAGTGTGATGCTGGCTGTCCCCCCTTGTCACCCTCACTTTTGAGGAATCAGCTAATGAAAATCAAATCCATCGAGATGCGCGAGATCAATCTGCGCCTCGTCCATGTGTTCGAGACCAGCTTTGGGCGCACAACTGAGCGTCGCATCCTTCTCGTCCGCGTCATGGACGAAGACGGGACGGAAGGGTGGGGCGAATGCACCGCCGGCGAGGGGCCATTCTACTGTGAAGAGTGGATCGAAAGCGCTTGGGCGACAACGAAAACATACCTTGTGCCGATGACGCTCGGTCGCGAAGTGGAGCGCGCGGCGCAGGTCTTCGCATTGATGAAGGCGGTGCGCGGCAACCGGATGGCGAAGGCCGCGATTGAAACCGCCTGCTGGGATATTGAAGCTCAGCGTGCGGGAGTCCCGCTGTGGCAGCATCTCGGCGGCACGCAAACGGAAATCGCGTGCGGCGTCTCCATCGGTATTCAGGACTCGCCCGCCGCGCTGTTCGCAAAGATTGAAAAGGAACTGGCTGCCGGTTATCAGCGAATCAAGATTAAGATCAAACCGGGTTGGGATGCCGGGATTGTCGAACAGTTGCGCGTGCGGTTCGCCGATATTCAATTGATGGTTGACGCCAACTCCGCCTACACGCTCGCTGATGCGCCGGTCTTTCAGGCGATGGACAAGCACCGTCTGATGATGATTGAGCAACCGCTCGCGTTCGATGACATGAGCGACCATGCCAAGTTGCAGCGACAGATCGAGACACCCATCTGTCTTGACGAGTCGATCCGTTCGAGCGACGACGCGCGCAAGGCCATCGAGATGGAGGCGTGCCGTATTGTCAACATCAAGCTCGGTCGTGTTGGCGGCCACGCGGAAGCGCAGCGAGTAGAGCGAGTGTGCCGTGAGGCAGGCGTGCCGGTCTGGTGCGGCGGGATGCTGGAATCTGGCATCGGGCGCGCGCACAACATCGCGATGGCGACGCTGCCTGGCTTCACGCTGCCCGGCGACGTGTCGGCGAGCGCGCGTTATTGGGAAGAGGACATCATCGACCCGGAAGTCACGGTGACACCGCGCGGCAGCATCAACGCGCCGCCGACTCCCGGCCTCGGATTCAAAATCAGACGGGAGAGAATTGAGGCCGTGACGGTGAGGAAAGAAACGTACACTGTTTGATAACTCCGTTGCGGAAAGTATGAAGTTACAGTATTAGCGTGTGCAAGTAGTTGACAAGCAGTGAGAAAAGCTATCCTCGCCGTGCAGGAGGCACGCGATGGAGAGCAT
>JACDEG010000050.1 GCA_013816505.1 Pyrinomonadaceae bacterium
GCATCTCGGATATGGTGATGGAAATAGCGTGCAGTTTGCACAACCTGAGAATCACTTGTCGTAAACCACAAGAAACTCTTGATTTGGTTGATTTGGTTAGTTCAGCTTAATCCAGATAATGTCTATTGCGCTGGAGCCGTCCGCGTGGGAGCATTCTGGATGATTCGCCGAGTTCTGCGGGACGGGTGGACCTTAGAAGCGGCAGAGGATGAAGCCAAAAAGGTTGGGTTGCGAGATAGTCCACATTTAAATCAGTTCGCCCGCGCCTACATCGAGCGCAATCGAAAATGAAAAGTCTAACACTACAATTGTCGATACGCCTTTTCTCCCCGCTTACATATACGGCTGCCCCGTCGTCACGTACCAGATGTAGTCGTTCGGCGCGGGATTGGCGTCGAAAATCTGGTCGGTGTTAATGCCGTGCTTGCCTTTGTAGCTGACGCGTAAGACTGCGCTCTGCGAGAGTTGTTTTTCGAGCGTCAGGTTCCACTCGTGAATCTTGACGCTGGGTTGATTCTCGTCCAACCCGCGCACAGACACGCCGCGCCCAATGGCCGTCGGGTTGTTGATGTCCACCACGTTCGCGCTGTTCGCGCCCGCGATGATCGTCGGCACGGTGCGGAGCAGGTAGTTCGAGATGCCATCCGGGCTTTGCGCCGCGGCGTTCGGGTTGGAACTGAATCAACTCTTTGTTGGCGAAAGCGCTCGCCGATCCTCAAAGCACAAATTCAAAACTTAAACTGCTTTGGATTGCGTGCGGAAAAGATGATTTTTTGCTGAAGAACAACGAGCAGCTAACAGCGCTACTTAAAACCAAAGGGATTTGGCACGACTTTCGGCTCACGCAAGGCCATCATAGCTGGCATGCTTGGCAGCGTTATCTTGCGGAGTTTGCCCCACTACTTTTCACCCAAAAGTAAGGTGTCCCCAACAACACCGCTGAACAGATTATCTAGCGCGCCGCCAGTGGGAAGTTCGGCTCGATGTCCACTGGCACGTCTTTCAAACGGTCTAAAGCTTTCTGCATCTGCGGTTCGACTACACCATATCTATCGAGCATCGCTTTGGACTTTGCGTAAGAGCCTTCGGCTTGTAGCGTGAGAATTTCTCCAGTGAGTTTGCGGACGGCTCCTTTGATGCGCGAGGGAACAATGCTGAAAGTTCCCGTGCGTTCATCGAACTTAATCGCGCCCTCGCCCACCAAATAGTTGAACTGCAAGGCGATACCCTTGCCGTGCGCTTCCTTAATTCCGAAGCGGACGGAGCGAAAGACGCTGGCAAGGAACGTCGTATAGATTGAGCGTTCCATTTGTCGATCAACCACGCCTTTGTCCATCAAGTACTGCAATGCCCATAGTCCGGTGATGTCAGCTTTAGCCTCTTCGATAGCCGAATAGGTTTCTTTTAATTCTTTGCGCACAGTTGTTTCGCGCCCTTCGACTTTAATGCTCTGGGGTCCAAGGCCGTGCATCAACTCGTGCGAGAGGATGTGCGTAAAGAAGGCTTCGAAGGAAACATCTTTTTGCTGCGCCGGGTCGAGCACCACACGAGAGATGGGAATCAACGTCTTGCTGAATTTCGCTTCTTGCACATTCTTCAGCATCACGCGCTTCGAGCCTTTCTCCTGCACCACGCGCTCATCGTTTGGCAAGTTAAAGGCAGCTGTCTGCACTCCGCTGTTGCCTTCGCCTGAAGAGAAAACTTCGTTGACAACGCGAAGCGGCGACCCCGCACCGAGCTTAGGATTGCGGTAACGCGGTTCAAAAGGCAGATTGTTTTCCAGTTCCTGCAAGTAGTTGCTGAACTTGGCGAGCTTTGCCGTCTCGGCTTCATCGCGCAGAGTAACGTACGCCTCGAACGCTGCTTTATAACCGAAGAGTCCATCCGAGTAAGTCTCGTATGGTCCGAAGGTGACATCAATCGGCGCATCTAGCTCCATCCAAGCTATGTCGCTTTCGTAATAATCGTTCGACTGAAACGCCGCGGCACGCTTCATCAGGAAATTTTTAAGCGTCGCATTAGTGGTCAACTCCGCTGCTTCGCGTAAAAGTTTCGCCGCCGGTTCGAGGAACTCGCGATATTCTTCGCTGTATGGCACGGCTTTGAGTTTTCCGGCGGCGTCGCGACGAATCGCGTAGAAGAAGCCCATTGCATGTTGGCGTTCTTGTTCACCGAGCGTCTCAACCCATTTGTTGAATTCCTCTTTGGTCAAGTCGTCCGGGTAGTGCGCGGCATGCGGCGGCTTCTCATTCGGTACGCCGTCAATGAACGCGATGTTTTCGTCGAGTTGCGACCACGGCCCATCGTTGATGCGAAAGTAATGCGCCCTCGCGCGCCCTAGAGCGCTCGTGTCCGCCTCAAGCTTTTTTTGCAACGCGACGTTGCCGCTCCAAACTTGGCGAATAAAAAGCGGGTCCATCAAACGCGTGGCTTCGATAATCTTGTCGAGCGCACGGCGGTCGCTTGAAGAAAGGCGCGACACATCACCCGTAATGATGGTCGGCGCGAAGCGGCGTATCTTGGCATTGAGCGCCGCGAGGTCTGCCGGTGGCTTCTGTTTACTCTCCTGCGTCATGGCATTAATCGGCAGCGTGAGACATAAGGTAATCGTTAACGCGCAAGCTTTCATCATAACTTTCATTGGCGGGATCTCCCTTCCACATCAGGAAATTGAGTAGCACAGGTGTAATTTAACCTCAAAGCGTGCGGATGAAAACTGCAGAAGCGTCTATCAGTAGTGTTCTATGGAAGGGGTGTGTCAAGAGAAAACTTCACCTTTGCTGGCAAGCGAATGTTACGCTTCGACTGCCAGCCACTGCCTGCCTCTGTAGTAAAGCCCCGCCCCTAACGTAAAGCGCTCCGTCGCGTGGTGACTTGTTTCCCCTCTTGGTTCACTGCGCCCTGACAAAACACGTCCCCCCCGGCACGAACATTATCCATGAAATGTTTTTCTTGGATCGTCTTATCAGAGTGCGGGGTCAGCGAGCTCGGCTGATAGAAACCCATCTCACCTCCCCGGCCGCGGGTGGTACGCAGACCGACTGAAGCGCGTCGCGTGAACCATCGGCCCAACAGTGCTTCCTTCAATACCCACTGAGGAGAGACACCCATGAACAGAAGAAGAATCTTATTAGCCTTGCTTATCACCGGGATGATGACCACCGTTGCGAGCGCTCAGTCCCAGGAAAAGCGTCGTGGATGGGCATTGTCGAAAGAGCTCATAAACCGTACGACAGGCACCCAGCCTCAGAAGCAGTCTACCCGCTCTGAGGATCAGTTTAGTGACGCGGGTCGTGATGACGAAGTGGTCGACAAGGACTCACAAGGCCAGAGAGACCTGACCGGCAGTTGGCTGGGGACGGTGACCTATAATGAATTTGATTATTCCTCCAAGTTCCTCTCAACCTTATGCAAAAATGGCACCTTCACCGCATCATCGGAGGGAGATATTGTGCTCGACTTTGGTGTCGCAAATAGCGCCCAGCATGGCGCATGGACCAAAAAAGGACATGACGACTTCGCTCTGAAATACCTCCTGCTGGTGTCTGACAACCAGACCGGTGTGCTCGTGGCCACCATACGGATTCGGATAAGAATCGAGTTACTTTCGAAGAATAGGTGGAGAGGGCGATTCACTCAGGATGAGATTTATCCCGATGGAACCGTGCTTAATAACACTGCCTCCGGGACGATTGAAGCAAGACGAATCAGGGACTTACAAGAGATAGAGGAGACAGGTTCGGGCCCGTAATCGCCACTACTAGATGGAAAGACAAACAGGTGGTGAAGCCGTTGGTCAGAAACCGATTCCACCAAAGTGAAACACGGCCGTCGGTCAGCTTCAGCCGTCGCCTCTAACAAAAAAAGGAGAATACCATGTCACATTTAAACATCATCCGCGCTTGGAAGGACGAGGAGTATCGGTTGAGCCTGAGCGAAGAGCAGCGCGCGCTACTGCCAGAGCATCCGGCAGGGCTGATCGAACTGAACGACGCTGACCTCAACCAAGCCGCAGGTGGCATATCATCACCCCACCCTTGCTGTTCGATAGGCCCGCGTTGCCCTTATGCTGACTACGCGCTCGACTGCACGTTCGAATAGTGAGCTGATAGGTACTCGAACACACCAAGACGACTGCAGTTGTTCGGTGTGCTGGACCAACGAGTGGGCCACTGTGACCTGCTGTGGCTCACTCGATCACCACCGTTGGTCGGGCGTGATGCACCCACCCGGATAATGAAGCACCTCGCGCAAAAGTTTTGGGGTCTAAGGATTGATTAGAAGGACCGTCATTCTCGGCCTTCACTTTTGCCTGTTCCCTTTTTACTTATTTTTGCCTTTCTGCTTATTTGCTCGGTGAAGTTTTGGCGGAGGTTTTCTAATGAATCAATCATGCTTTCAAGCTTCCGACTGGTACCAGGCGATCACGTTAACAGAGCGTATTGCATCGCTACGCGCAGTTCACGACAAAAGGTTCAAGATTGAGATTGATACCAATTTGACGCAGCGGCGCGCCGCGCGATGGCAATCGCAATCTCCTTTCTCCACACACTCGTACTTTGCGCAGCGTCTGGAGATGGATGGAACCAGTGAGAATGAGCTGCGGTACTTGCTTGGCGAGCCGGTGGAGGCGATCCATAACCGATTCCCCATTCCTCCGACATGGTTGATGAAGCTGAGCCGGGCTTTTGCTCGTCCCGCGATACCTGATACCAGCACGCTCCCAGTTCCTGAAGCATCCGATAATCAAGCGAAACCAAAAGGTCACGGGAAGTTTAGTAAGCAGGAAGCGGCTGCGTTTTTGAACGTGATCAAACCGCTCATCCGCGAGGCACGTGACCACGTGCGCGCGGGCGCACAAGCATTAAGCAAAGATTATGACGGTCTGCTGTTCGATCCCACGACAATAGAAAGAACATTGTTTGCTAATCTACCGGGTCAGTTAATTAGTATGCTGAGCCGCGCGCTAGTTCTGGAACTGAACGTGGCCCGACTGCAAGGACTGCTCTGCGGCACCACCCCAGAAGAGCGCTTTCAAAGCTTCTTCGAGCATCTACGCCAGCCGGACGCAGCACTCGCCCTTTTCCAGGAGTATCCGGTGTTAGCCCGTCAACTAACCATCTGCCTGGATCACTGGGCAGATGTGAGTCTGGAATTTCTCAAACATTTATGCGCTGATTGGGAAATGATCCGGGCCATCTTCAGCCCAGCTTGCGATCCGGGAAGGCTCGTGGAGGTGAATAGTGGTGTCGGCGACAAGCACCGGGGTGGGCGAAGCGTGCTGATCGCCAAGTTTAGTTCAGGTTTTCAGATTGTCTATAAGCCGAAGTCGCTGGCCGTCGACGTACATTTTCAAGAATTACTGACGTGGCTTAACGGACGAGGGGATCACCCCCCGTTCCGGACGCTGAAAATCCTTGATCGCGGTACATACGGGTGGGCTGAGTTTGTCAACACCGCGAGCTGCGATTCGTCAGAAGAAGTTCGCCGATTCTATGAGCGCCAGGGTGGCTACCTGGCGCTGCTTTATGCGCTAGAGGCGACCGATTTTCATTACGAGAACTTAATTGCCGCAGGTGAGCATCCGATGCTGATTGATTTGGAAGCGCTCTTTCACCAGCGCGTCGGCGGCATAAGTGTCCATCAAGCGGACGTGGTTGCCGACAACACCATCGCATACTCCGCGCTGCGCGTCGGGTTATTACCACAACGCATCTGGTCAAACGCTGAAGGTCAAGGCATCGACCTCAGCGGCCTAGGCGCAACTGCTGGTCAGCTTTCACCTGATGGCGTACCGTTCTGGGAAGATGCGGGTACAGATGCGATGCGTTGTGCCCGCAAGCGAATGGCGATGCCTGGCAGCCATAATCGGCCGACCATCAATGGCGATGAAGTTAACGTGCTGAACTATGCGGAGGCCATCCTTACCGGATTTACCGCCATTTACCAGTTGCTCTTGGAACACCGTCACGAGCTGCTGGCAGACGAGGGGCCTTTGGCTCGCTTCACGGAGGATGAAGTGCGCGTCATCCTCCGTCCAACACGAACCTACGGGATGCTGCTGCATGAAAGCTTCCACCCTGATGTGCTGCGCGATGCCCTTGATCGTGACCGCTTGTTTGACCGCCTCTGGGTTGTCATCGAGCATCTTCCGCACCTTGCGAAAGTAATCCCTGCAGAGCGCGACGACTTACAACAAGGTGACATCCCGATGTTCACAACGCGACCGGGATCGCGTTCCCTCCTGAACTCTGCGGGTGAGGAGATTGCTGATTTTTTTGATGAGCCAGGAATCACGCTCGTCAGACGTCGTGTGCAACAGCTTAGCGAGGAGAACCACGCGCAACAACTCTGGTTCATTCGCGCCTCACTGACAACACTCGCGATGGAAGAGGAGCAAACAGAGCGGCCAACTCGCCGTGTGACCGAAACGCAAGCAACCGCCGACCGTGAGCAACTTCTGAGAGCCGCCTGTGCGGTCGGCGACCGTTTGGGATGGCTAGCGCTGCGCGGAGAAGAGCAGGATGTCTCATGGATCGGCTTGCAGTTCGGCACTGATCGCCACTGGTCGCTCGTTGCGCTGGGTCCAGATCTCTATGACGGTCTGCCGGGGGTTGCGCTGTTTCTGGCCTATCTTGGGGCGATCACTCAGGAGGAGCGCTACACCGCGCTGGCACAATCCGCCTTGACGATGCTCAGACGTCAGATCGAGCGCAGTCAACAAGTCATCACGTCAATTGGAGGCTTTGATGGATGGGGCGGAGTGATCTACACGCTGGCGCATCTCTATGCGCTGTGGAACCAACCAGCGCTCCTCGTTGAAGCCGAAGCAGTCGCCCACCGTCTCCCAAATTTGATCGAGCAGGATGAGCAACTTGACATCATCGGTGGTGCCGCCGGGTGCATTGGCGGTTTGATCAGCCTTTATCGATGTGCCCCTTCGGAGCGCACGCTTGCCGCCGCTATCCAATGTGGAGATCGGCTCATCAATCGCGCTCAACCGATGGAGCATGGTATCGGTTGGACCACAAAAATAAGCGAGACAAAAGCGTTGACCGGGTTCTCGCATGGCGCTGCCGGTATGGCCTGGGCGCTGCTGGAGCTGGTTGCATTGACCGGCGAGAATCGTTTTCAGCAGACGGCTCTCGCCGCTATCGACTACGAGCGTAGTCTATTCTCTCCGGAGGCGAAGAATTGGCCCGACCTGCGTGAAAATGAAACTGACCGCCGTCCGGCGGACGATGCACAGAGCAAGTTCATGACGGCGTGGTGCCACGGCGCGCCCGGAATTGGGATGGCTCGCTTGCGTTCGCTCCCATATCTTGATGATGCAGAAGTCCGGGCGGAGATAGACACAGCGCTACAGACCACTCTCGCCCGCGGATTCGGTTCCAATCACTCCTTATGTCACGGCGATCTGGGCAACCTGGAGTTGCTGTTGCAGGCCGATCAAATCTTTAATGATCCAGCGTTGCGTTGGCAGACGCGGAACATCGCTGCCACGATCCTTGAGAGCATCAAGCATGATGGATGGCTATGTGGAGTTCCATTGGGAGTTGAGGTGCCAGGCTTGATGACCGGGCTGGCGGGCATTGGCTATGAATTGCTACGTCTGGCAGAGCCAACGCGCGTACCTTCGGTGCTGGTGCTTCAAGCGCCACCAACGCTTCGGCTGGTCAACGGATGATTAAGACATCCTCGAACGTCTGTGACATGGCCGCGAGGTGAGTGTATGAATGATGCCAATCGTTCGATCTTTCGTGTGGATGTTCTTCAGCGCTACATGCAAAGCCGGGAAGAGCCGGTCTTTCCGCGATGCATCTCTCCTCCAATCTTTGTCTGTTTATGGCTTCTGCTTGGGCTGCTCGTGACTGGTGGGCTTGTGGCCTGGTTCGCGCAGATGCCAATGTATGCTTCTGGTCTGGCCGTCGTTGTTTCCTGGCAGGGTAAGAACCAATCGCTTCGCGACGATGTCGTGATGATCGCTTTTTTGCCCCCTGAGAATCTTTCACGCCTGCGCGTTGGGCAGAAAGTGTTCCTAGGAATTGATAAAGCGGGCAACCGCCTGAGCATACCGATTGTTGCCGTTGAACCGGAGATCAGCAGCCCCTCTCTTGCGCGAGAAAGATTTGCGCTCAATCCAGGCGCAGCACAAGCGATCACTCAACCGTCAGCGATAGCCGTTGCTCCATTTGAGCCAAGCCCCACGAGCCTACCTGCTTCGGCTTATGTCGGCAGCATCTACCATGTTGATGTCGAAGTCGGTTCGCGTCGGGTTGCCTCGCTCTTGCCCCTCGTGGGTCGTTTCTTCGGAGAGAGCAGATGAACGGCATCAAGCCGAAACAATTCGCGCCGCTGCGGTTCAGCAAGATCAATTCCTGGATCGGGTGGAATCATCTCTGCTTCGCTTTTCAAGCGGTACTCAAGCGACTACGGCGTCAGCGTCGTGTTCCAGTGGTTCTGCAAATGAACGCTGTCGAATGTGGCGCTGCCTGCCTTGCGATGATACTCAACTACTTTGGTCGTCAGACGTCAATCTCAGAATGCCGTGAGCGATGTGGCGTCGGCCAGCACGGTCTTACCGCGCAGACAATCGCCAAGGCAGCACGTAACTACGGGTTGCGTGTCAAAGCCGTGTCTATCGAGCCAGCTGATTTTAAGTATGTCCAACTACCGGCAATCGCACACTGGAACTTCAATCACTTTGTGGTTGTCGAGCGTTGGTCCGCGACCAAGTTTGAGATCGTGGATCCGGCTGCCGGACGGCGCCGGATCACCGCCAAAGCCTTTGATGCCGGATTTACTGGCGTGGTGCTGATGCTTGAGCCAGGAGTTCAGTTCGAACGTCGCCGTGGGACAGGCAAGCGTTCGTGGCGCCACTACCTCAAGTATGTGTTGGACAAGCCTGGTTTGCTTGTGCAGATCCTTCTCGCCTCACTCTTTTTGCAAGTTCTCGGCTTGGCCCTGCCGATCTTTACACAAGTGCTTGTCGATCAGGTCCTCCCGTTTCGCATCACCAATGCGATGAATATTCTTGCTATTGGGATGATCCTTTTGGTGCTCACTCAGCTAGTAATCAGTTACCTGCGCGCCGCACTATTGATCTATCTGCAGGGGCGGCTTGATTCACAATTGATGCTCGGGTTCTTTGAACATCTGCTGACGCTTCCCCTTCGCTTTTTTCAGCAACGGACGAACGGCGACTTGCTGATGCGCCTCGGCAGCAACATGATTGTCCGCGAAACGCTGACGGGACAAACCATCTCGACCATTCTTGATGGCACCTTTGTCCTCGTATACCTCGGAATTTTATTGACTTGGGCACCCCTCTTCGGCGGCATCGCCCTCGCAATCGGAATGTTCCAGGTGGCCCTTCTGCTTGGCACAACCCGCCGGACGCACGACCTGGTACAACGTGACTTGGCAGCGGGGGCGGAGTCACAAAGCTATCTCGTCGAGGCGCTCGCCGGGATCGTGACGCTGAAGGCTTCGGGCTCCGAAACCAGAGCTTTCGATCACTGGTCAAATCTGTTTTACCGCAATTTAAACGTCTCGCTTGAGCGTAACCACTTCTCAGCAAGCGTTGGAACTGTGATGACGGCGCTGCGCACCTTCTCGCCATTTGTAATGCTGTGGGTCGGAGCGCACGGTGTGCTCGATGGTACGTTGAGTTTAGGTGCAATGCTGGCACTGAACGCGCTCGCGATGTCGTTCCTCACACCGCTTGCTTCACTGGTGTCAAACGGACAGCGACTGCAACTAATCGGCGCTCATCTGGAACGGCTCAACGACGTTCTACAGGCCGAGCCGGAGCAAGACCCCCGCCTGGTCCGAAGTGCGCCGCCGCTAACAGGCCGGATTGAATTGAAGAGCGTTGACTTTCGCTACGATCCGCACGCCCCGCTGGTGCTCCGAGATGTCTCAGTTTCCATCGAGCCCGGACAAAAGGTAGCCATAGTCGGCCGCACGGGTTCCGGTAAAAGCACGCTCGCCAAACTTTTACTTGGACTTTACACACCGACCGGAGGCGAACTGCTCTTTGACGGCGCAGCACTGCAAAGCCTCAACTACGCCACGTTGCGCCGCCAGTTCGGGACTGTGCTGCAGGAGTCGTTCTTGTTCAGCGGCTCGATCCGTCAGAACATCGCCTTTAATGATCCGAGCCTTTCGCTAGAACAGGTGATCGAAGCGGCACGTCTGGCGCATATCCACGACGAGGTGACGGGGATGCCGATGGGCTACGAAACGCTGCTCGCCGAGGGAGGCTCTAGCTTGTCGGGTGGCCAGCGCCAGCGACTGGCACTGGCCCGCGCCCTGGCGCACAAGCCTTCCGTGCTTTTGGTTGACGAGGCGACCAGCCATCTCGATGTCATGACTGAGCGGCTGGTTGATCAAAGTTTAAGCGCGCTCGCGTGTACGCGGATAGTGATCGCCCACCGACTGAGTACCGTCAAGAATGCAGACCTCATTCTCGTGCTTGATGAAGGAGAGATTGTGGAGCGCGGTTCACACGAGGAGTTGCTTGACAAGCGAGGATCTTATACAGCGCTGATTCGCGGTCAGGCGGAGATCGAGACCACCCGATCAACTTTGCTGGAGATGGCAAGCGACACCAAACAACACATCTTATGCGCCGGGGGATCCGGCGGGTATTGTCAGGTTAACAATTCAAAGATGCAATCTGATGGTTCGCGCGTCATACTCCGCTGATGAGCACCTCCGCTTCCCGGCACCGGCGTCATCGTTTCCCTACCGAGATTATCAGCCACTCTGGTCTGGCTTTACTTCCGCTTCGCTCTGAGCTACCGCAACGTCGAAGAGATGATGGTGGCGCGTGGCATCATAACCAGATGGGACCGAGCTTAGCTCATCGTGGCGCTCCACGATTGCAATACTCAAGCTGCGATCTGGTCATAACTTACCTCGTTCCACGTTGCGAATCTCAACTGCATCTCATCTCGGTAGCGCGCAGCCCTAAGCAGGTTTCTGCGTGATCGGAAGTGTGATGCGATGAGGCTGAAGGCCGAGAGAAAACGCTTTCGCCTGTCCAACTGACTTGAATCGTCTCAGGACCTTCTTCCGCACGCTGGTCGGTTGATGTGAGTTCTCCGCTCGGTTGTTGACAGGGTCTATTCATTCTCGGCCATGCAATATTCTTTCCACAGGTGCAACGCCATCTTTCTTGAGCTAAGTCGTTGATTCTCGGTTGGGCCTGGGCATGTATTTCGTGCCACCTGTGCAACTGCTTGTCGCATTCCGGAGAATGAATAGACCCTGGGTTGTTGAGTCCTTGATGCTGGCGGTGCGCGGGCACCCGGCATGATCTCAGCTTTCGCTGCGCTGTAACTCTTCAGCTGATCGGTGATGATCACCCGCGGCACGTACTGCAGGCCCTTCCTTAGCTTACCGCAAGAACTGCTGAGCGGCCTTTTTGTTCCTGCGGCTTTGGACCAAGATGTCTCAGTGTTTTCCATTTAGCGCCAACGGGACCCCTCCACTACGCGGACGAGGTGGTAAACTTTCGCTTGAACGATGGAGTTGCAAATATCTGGCAACGCGACTGGTAGACATGAGCCAATTTTGACGTCAGGCAATCAAGACTTCCGCTCTTCGGATGCGGGAGATTGGGTGCCGGTGTTAATCGAAAGGATGAAACGATGAAGAAAAACTTGACAGGAATGGTACTCGCTGTGGTGTGGCTATCAGCTTTAACGTTAACTGATCCACAACTCGTTGACGGGCAGAATACCCCAAAGCAGGATGACGCTCCTAAGCCGCCAACAGCGCTGGTCGATGCGTGGCGAAAAGCAGTGCCTGAGGCCGAACAACCGTCATCGCCTGCTCCAGCCTCCGAAACTGCTGAAGTTGAAAACAGCACCGACATCGAAAAGAAGCTGATTGATCTGGAAAACGAATGGATGGATTCAGTCAAACGACGCGATCAAGTAAATTTAGAGCGCATCCTGGCCTCAGACTTTTCGATTATTAATGAGCGCTCAAGGATCAACTCCACAAGCAGAAATCGCTACATCAATAGCACAATTCGGTTCTGGCGATTATCCGATTACAAATTAGAGAAAACATCCGTGCGGGTTTACGGAGAGTCAGCGGTTGTCAATATCTGGTACTCGCAGCAGGGTCAGGTCAACGGCCAGGAAGCGAGCGGAGAATTTCTTGCCACAGATGTGTGGGTTAAACGGGATAATCGTTGGCAAGCGGTCGCTCGACACACCAGCCAGCAAGCGAAACCTCCAGCAGCTAACGAAACAACCCCTCAACAAATCCGATCTCGTAAACCATAGACGCCCCGAACATCAAACTGAACAGAGCGGCAAGGCCGCGGATCGCGAAGTTTGCGCGAGCGAAACGGTTGGCCGTCAGATGGAAGGGGACGCCAACCAGCGCGCTCATCGCTATCATCCCGCCGATAGATCCAAAACCAAAGATGAAAATGTAGAAAAGGCCAACGAGCGGCGATTGAATGGTTGACAGCACAAGTAACATCAACGCTGCGCTGCCCGCCAACCCGTGAATCATCCCAACAAAAAGTGGTCGTAAATTTAGACTGAATCCGTGATGTGTGTGCTGCTCAGTGACGTGCCTGACTGAAACGGAATCATGTGTATGGAAGTGTGCGTGTTGGTGTCCGCCGTGTGTGTGTTGATGAATGTGTAGTTTGTCACCGCGCGCAAGTTTGCGGATGACGTTCGCGCCGAGGGCGATCAGCATAATTCCAACGCAAAACTCAAGCGCCAACGCGGTTCGTTCGCTGATGCGGATGTGAAGAAGGATGACTGCCAAACCCGCGATCAGCAATGTCATAGTATGGCCGAGACCCCACAGAAAGCCGACGATTGACGAACTGAGAATGCTTTTGCGTTCGCTGACGATAGTTGATACCGCCGCGAGATGATCAGCTTCGACGGCATGCTTCAGCCCAACCACCAGACCCAGCAACAGAACTGATGCGGTGGAGAGTTGATCCATTCCAGCTTCTTCCGGCGTGACCATCAACGCTGATAGATTTAAGCCTGACTGAATCAACGCTTCGTAGCAGATCACTGCGCCAAAGCACGTGATGATGAAAGCGCTGGCCGTGGGTAATACTTTCGTCAGCAAAGGAGAATTAGCTGGTCGCTTCATCATGCGCCCAGCATATAGAAACGCTAATCCGACGCCGGTGAGCGTGCTTGCTAAACCTAAACTGAAAGCGATAATTAACAGTAGCCCGAAGCCCGTACGGCCAAGCGAGATTGCGGATAGCAGCACAACCAGTGCCGAAGGGCACGGAAGCAATCCGCCTGAAATGCCGAGCGCGAGCAGGTTGCGCCAAGTCACTGGTGAACCATCGGTGCCCGGTGGCAGATGAGAATGCGCCTGCCCGCCATGTGAATGAATGTGTGCGCCGTGGTCGTGATGTTCATCATGATGATGAGCATGCTCGCTGTGCGCATGCGCGTAGCTGTGTGGGTGGGCGTGCTCGTCTTCATCGACATGAGCGTGTTCGTGATCCTCAGCGTGGTGGTGTTGGTGATCGGGTTCTTCGGCATAGCCGAGTGCGAATTTTAGACGGCGCACAAAGAGGCTTAAGCCGATGGCAACGACAATGCCTCCGGAAACGAAGCTAAGAATGGGAAACAATTGTTCAGGCAACACATACTCTGAAGCGAAGAGGGTGATCAGTCCGAGGGCAAAGACGCCGATGGTGTGCGTGATAGTCACGGTTAAGCCGAGAAAGGCCGCGTGCCGGGGCGTGCCGCGCGAGCCGACAAGGTATGCTCCGACTACTGCTTTGCCATGCCCCGGCGAGAAGGCGTGGATTGCTCCAAGCCCAAGAGCGACCAGCAACGCGAGTAAACCAACGATTGGTGTTAGCTCCGGAGTATTAATCAATTCGGTCAGCCGGTCGCGGTTTTGCACAACTGCCGGGCGTCCGTTGCGGGAAAGCAGGGTCTTCACATCTTCCGGCACGCTTCCCGTAGTCATCGAGAATTCTACTGCACGCTCGCTCAACGGAGCTGCCAGCATATCCTGCGGATAAGCTCTGAGTTCATCGGTCAATGCATTCCCGAATGTAGAACTGTCAAAAACAGTAATACCGGCGGCAGGCACAACGAATGCTTCACGCCATCCGGCGCGCTCCTTGTAGTTTGTATCTTCGAGCAGCAATCGATGAACTGCATTGCTCGCCCGCCCCGTAATAACGGATGATAAATCGCCGGTGAAGTCACACTCAATGCGCAACGTCGGCAGATTGCCGTTCCCGGGCGGCGTCGAGATTCTTTGTCCTGTAACTTCGAGCGGGACGAGTTTGTCATCAACCGTGAGGCGAAGCCCAACCGCATACTGTCCAGCTGCACGTTCCGCAAAACGATTCAATTCTGCGCTCGTCGGTTCTCCGTTAGAGTTTATCGTTTGTAGTTGTTGGAAAGTTGGTATCTCCGCCATATCAACGACGTAGCGCACACGGACACGTTCCATGTTTGGCTCAATGCGCGTAAATGTGTTGATGCTGAAGTTGCCGAGCGGATGCGCTCGCGCTGTCATCGGATAGTGAAGAACACACAGAGCGATGAGGAGAAATACGACAAGTTGTTTACAGCGACGGTGTTGGTCGGCCCGTTTCGGATTAACCATGAAGCTCCTTTGAAGAAAACGTCGACCTTGGCGAACTCACTTAACTATCATCAACAAGATAAAATGCTAATTTCTTAAAAGTGACAGGTGACAAGATAATTGCGGATTGGTGATTGCGGAATGCGGATTGGAAGAAGCAAACCAAAAATCGTGAGTTGGTTTTCTCATCCGCACTCCGCAATCGCGAGAGTGTTGTCCTGTCACCTGTCACGATTTACCTGTCACGTTTGAATAATTTTAAGCATTAAGAGCCTTCAGCGTTCGCACGGCCACCTCTGCTTGTAAAACACTGAATGTTGGATTGAGCTTCAGCGCGAGCCTCAGATTTTTGACAGCGTTTGGACGATCATCAAGTGCTTTGTAGATCATGCCGGCATGGTAATAAAGGCGCGGGTCGTGCGTTCCTAATCGCAAAGCTTGTTGGATTTCCTGACGAGCTTCCTCGAAGTTCCCTTTTTTATAGAGACACCACGCTAACGTATCGCATGTGTAGATGTCGGCGCGTGTCGCGCGTTCGCGTTGAGCGATGCGGAGTGCTTCATCCAAACGCATGTCATGATCGGCCCAGAAAAGCGCCATCTGAAGCGAGTATGTGTCAGTGCCCGCTGCCCCGGCGCGCTCAATCAAATCGACAAACTTATATTGCTGCTGTGCTTCCTGTTGGCGACCGAGTTTGGTGTACAAATCGCCGAGGGCAGACGCTGTGTCAATTAACGGAACGCGGTCTTGCGCTCTTTTAAGAAGTTCAATCGCCTGGTCTGTATCACCATCGGCGATGCGGGCGCGCGCTTTCCCAGCAAGCGCCATGTAGTAATCAGGAAAGACGAAGAGCGCGCGGTCGAATTCGCGCTCGGCTTCCTGATAGCGGCCCGCGTTCATCAATTCGTCGCCGAGTTGGACCAGACACCATGCTTTGCCTTCCGGGTTTTGCGGACTGGCGGAGTTGGCCGCCAGACGCATGATCTCTATCGCGCCCTCGGTTTCGCCGTGCAGCGAACGCAGGTAAGACACACGCGAATATGAAGCTGTGTTGGGACGCAAATCAACCATCGTTTGGGCGGCTTTGACAGCGGCGGGGTAGTCACCAATTTCAACCAGCGCGTCAGTCAGTGCGCCGTAGACATCGTCATCTTTGGGATTCTTCGCCTGTGCTCGTTCGGCAACTGCCAGCGCTTCGCGGAATCGGTGGTACGTCAGGAGAAGCTTGGCGCGGAGTTTAAGCGCATCATAATTGTCAGGGGCTAGTTCTTCTGAATGCTTAAGCGCCACTTCGGCGCGGCTGTTGAAACTGAAGTCACCGCTTTCGCGGGCCTTCTGCATGAATGCATCGGAGAGAAGATTGTATCCGCGTGGATCGGAAGTTATTTGCTCGATCATGCTCTGGGCGGCACGAATCTGGCGGTCGGCAGGTGACGGGCGAAAGTTACCGGTCGTTTCTAAAGGCTGCGTCAACGGGTTCGCGAGGCGGGGAGCGCGCTCCTTGATTGCCGCCACACCAAACACGGCAACGATGCCGCCAACGATGATGCCAGCGAAGATAACAAGTATGTTGCGCATGAACTGAAACTCTTAGGACTTACGCACTTGAAAAAGGCTTTGTTGAAAACAAAGGACTTACCGGAACCGCGACTTACCGTAAGTTGTTGATTCCTCGTTGAACTGCGTAAGTCCTAACTCTATGTGCTTGAATAATAGAAGAGAGGTCGCGACGGCTGACCTCTCTTCTATTTTGGGTGAGTTATCGGATCAGTCTCGCACTACTTGAGCGGTACGAGACTGATTTATGTCAAGTTAGGGGAGGCCGGGCCCTGGTGGGATGGAGTGAAGCGTGTCGTAACCGTTGGTCGGCGCTGCAAGGTACGGGAACGTCGTGCGGAACGGCACTTCGTTCGCGTCCACTCCGTCGCCAAGCGCGTCGTTCGGTGCGCTATTGCAATTTACCGTGCCGCCGGCGCAGGCAGTGCCTGGAAGAAGGACCCCCGCCGCAACGCGCAGCGTGATATCGATGACATCATCTGCCGGTCGGCGACCGTTCGGGTAGCCCTGCAGGTCGCCGGCGATGACGCCAAGGCGATTTGGAGTGCCTGTCACCGGGACCGCGACGTTGACGCGCAGCAAGTCGGCTGGTACAGCGCCCGGACCCGCATCCGGGTCAGCCGGATCGATTTGCACGGGCGGGCGGGTCGCGCCGGGAACGCCGGTCAGGAAGACGCGGACAAGATCATTACGACCCGAAGTGGGAGCGTCGTTCACCGGGGGGTAGAGCAGGTTAATCAGTGCCACTGGCTCGACCGGACGAGTGGCCGTTCCACGAACGAAGTCAATGCGGTTGATGTCTGTCGCAGGTAGTTCCGCGTTATAGCGGTCTCTGTCGTTCTCTGAGACCGTCGGAGATGTACCGCGTGGGATCAGCAACTCGTTGAAGAGCGGGTTCGCGAGACGCGAAACCTGAACGCAGTTGGCGGAAGCGCCGGGAATCCCCTGCCCGTTGGCGCAGTCGTTTGGCACCGTCACCGTCCCCGTTCCACCACCACCGAGCACGCGCGTCGAAGGACGGCTGGCGGTGGCGTAGAATCCGAGGATCGCGTTCGGGTCAGTCGCGACGGTTGGCTGCGTCGCGGTCGCCGTCAACAGGCTGATCGGGATTTGCATCGCAATCGTGTGAACATTGAAGCGCGCCAGACGGTCTCTGCCAGTGTCGTTCGCCAATGGAACAAGGTGCGCGCTGTTGAGCGGGCGCAGACCGAGTAGGTCAAAGACTGATCCCACATCGAAATAGAAGCCATCGTCGCGCTGACCGGCGAAGACACGAATGTTGCTCGGGCCCGCCGCGATGGTTGTGATCGCCGGTTCCGCGAGATTGGTTTCATAGTTCGGCGTCGAACGCACTCCGACGTTGACCGGCGGCACCGGAATATTCGTCCCCAGGACAAACGTTGTAAACGTTGGGGTGTTCGCATCGCCTTGCCTCACTCGCGCCGTCACCGAGTAAAACTGTCTGACGACTAAATCGGGGTCACTCAGAGACGTGACCTGATTAGTGTTGTAGAGAAATGTATCCGGGTTGGTAGTCTCCGTGCGGAAGCGAAATTCGATCACGAGGTCAACCCGCGCGTCGCCATTGTTGTCGAGTCTGATTTGGTACAGCACGTTGTCGTCGAACGAGAAAAAGTTTGGACCTTCCGCCGGCTCCTGTCCCGGTATGAAGTTGGCGAGGACCGTCAACATATTTGGCATATCGGGACTGCGAAAGGCATAGACATCGGTGTTGTCAGCGAGTTGGTCTTGAGAGATCAGCGGAGCCTCGCGGTGGCTAGAGGCTTGAGCTACCGGCTCAGCAAACGGCCTGCTGAGCAGCAGTGAAATCACCGCCATACTAATGACGGTGGACAGAACAAAGTACTTTGTTGATCGTAGCATTGACTCCTCCTAATGCTGTTATGTGCCCGGAGGGATAGAGGAGGGGCGGTTCTCCGGGTCGCCAAAAAGCATCTACGTGTGGAAAAAACTTCCCGTCATTGGCATGGCGGATCTACTGAAGCAGCTACAGCAAGACTGAGCAGACCTAATCATGTCAGGCCTGTTCTTTGTCGAACCCTGACGCGTGATAACGATCCAAGTATTACCCTGACAGAGATCAGCCGACAAAAACATTAGAGGTACAACACGTATCGCTTGACCTGTTCGTAAATCCCGTAATACTCTGCCGGCTTGCGTATAATACGAAACTCGATCAGGAATTGGATTTGATTCGCGAGTTGGTATTGGATCAATTTTCAAAAGGGAATTTCGCTGTTGGTTTTACCTTGATAATGCAAAATTGTCAATAATTTTGCTTAGAACTGATTCCTGTAGGAATTCAATAGTACGCGATCAGACAGGCGTGAACGTACGGTGAAAGAAGCCAAAACCCCTAAGTTTCAAACTCATCAAAACTTCGCATTGCGCCCGCTCGATGTCCATCAAGCACCGGAATTGTGCGTACTATTACAGTCGCAAAACCCCAGTTATATTCAGTACTTCAAACCGTTTCTTTTTGATGAAGACACGCTCCGTAGTGTTTTGTCTGAGGTGCATGAGGATGTATTTGAGGGCCTTTATCAAGGCGAGCGTCTGATCGGGTTGATGATGTTGCGCGGCTGGGATGAGGGTTACGAAGTCCCGACTCTCGGCGTGATGATTGATGAGCAGCACCGCAACCACGGGTTGATGACACTGACTGTCGAGGTTGCAAAGGTGATTTGCCGGATGCGCAAAGTCAGGCGAATGATGTATAAAGCTCATCCGGACAATGTGCCCGCTAAAAGCGCTACCAGGTTAGGGTTCACACAAACAGGCGTCGATAACTCAACGGGGTATCTTATCTTCCACATGAATCTGAGTAGTAA
>JACDEG010000051.1 GCA_013816505.1 Pyrinomonadaceae bacterium
GGTAAGAGGGTGTTAGGGAAGATGCTCGTGAGGAAGTAGAAGAGTTAACTTAGGTAGTGAACTCCCTATAGTGACCCTATCACACAAAATGGCAAACACAAAACGCAAGGTCTAACAACTTTATTATCCTGATGAGCGAACTGGTTTCTTAGCGATGCGGCTTTTAGAATCCCGTGCGGTGATTCCGTAGAGCGCGAGTTTCTTCACGTCTTACAGCCACGCACATGCTCTGTTACAACCCATGTGCCACACCCCCGGCCTTACCTCTTTAACCCCTAAACATTAGGAAAAACGCTGATTTGCTCAATAATACTAGGACTTACGCAGTTGAAATAAACCCTGGTTGAAAACAAAGGACTTAGCTGAAATACGACTCCCCGTAAGTTGTTGATTCTTCGTTCAACTGCGTAAGTCCTAAATACATTGCTCTTCCGACAAGCGCCGCGAGCGCGGAACAAGCTTTATCAATGTGACAGGTCAAAGTGACAGCATCCGTTCACAATGATGTGGCGCTGCTTGTGAGTCTGAACGCAGCTTAATCGAATCGAGCAGCGACCTACACACCGGCCTTCAGTTCGACCAGTTCCGCACCGTGACGTAACCGCCGATCAAAGTCATTGCGATGCCGGCGATGATCGTTAAGAGCAGCAGCACGCCTTTCATCCGATAGGTGCGGGGAAGCTGCGTCCGCTCGACCCAGATCATCGCCAGGCACCACAGGCCGCAGCCGAGCACGCCGGAGAGGGGCGAGATGTACTTCGCGATTCTGACCGTCTGGAAGCCGGTCCAGAGTATCGCCAGACCGCCGAGTCCCGAATAGAGCACGACCCACAGACGCAGCTTCCTGATGTCCCATTCGCGTTTCGGCCATAGCGCACGCAATGATTCGTAGGCGGTGCGCGTGTAGAGTTCGAACGCCGCGTAGATGACGCCGAAGATCGCGAAGAAGATGCCCGCCTTGTAGATCGTGACGAGCGCCGGGTGGACGAGGCCGAGAAACTGCGACTGCTTGCTGTACAGGTCGGCGTCGTCCGGCACGAGTTGGCGCGGGTGCAGGACCGCCGCGCCGAGGATCATGAAGCAGCAAGTAATCAGCAGCACGCTACCGAACGACACGATGGTGTCGAACGCCGGCGCGCGTAGCCACTGCTTGCCCCGCGCAATCATCTTTTTGTCGTTCGGCAGATTCTGCGGCGAACAGTCCGCCAACCCGGCCGCGCCCCATTTCTTCTCGCGCAAAAAACCGACATAGCCGACGTAATCCTGCACGCCGCCGCCGACCGCGCCCATCAGCACCGCCATCTCCAGCCACGAAGGGTTGGCAGCAATCTTCGGGTAACTCGTCGCGACCCACGGTTGATAGTCCGGCAGTTGCGGCGTGACGAAGCCCCACCATGCCGCCACCCAGTCCGGCTTGATGACCATCACTGCGATGAAGATCAGAATCACTTTGAAGACGAGGATCACCGTCGAGACGCGCTCGATGACGTTGTAGGTCTGCACCAGACTGAACAGCATCGCCACCACGATGATGACGGTGCCCCACAGCGGGCGTCCCCACGAAACCTCGCCGCCGACGCCGGTAATCCACACACAGAGACTGCTGACCGCATCGGCGAGCGCCGCGATCCACAATGGGAACGAGGTGACGGCGACCAACCCGATCAGCCATGCCGCCCACGCGCGCGGCCCCGGTATCCGCGCCCACGCCTGCATCGGGTGCTCGCCGGTCAGCACGAGGTAGCGTGCGCCGGTGTAGACCTGCACCGCTTTGAACATCACGGTGACGACGATCACCCACAGCATCGCGTAGCCGAAGACCGCGCCGATGCGTGGCGCAAAGATCGTCTCGCCGGTGCCGACCGTCACCGTGGCGATAATCGCGCCGGGGCCGAATATGCGGAGCAGGTTTGTCCACCCGCCGGAGAGCTCCGGGCCGGGCGGCGGATACTCGATCTTCTTTTGCTTGTGCTTCACAGTTTGATCGTCTTTCCGCTCTTCGCCGCTTCGTAAATCGCCATCATGATCTTCAGGTCGCGCAAACCCTCTTCGCCCGGCGTGAGCGGCTCTTTGTTCTCCATCACGCACTCAGACATGTGCTCCATCTCCGAAGCGAAGTGGTCGCGCACCCCGTGCATCCGTTCTTCCATCTTGTTGCCGTAGCCGACGTGCATCCGCAGCCCCGCATAGCTCAGACCCGGCTCCAACTGAAACCAGCCCTTTGTTCCGACGCCACGAAAACGGTTAAGGCCCGCGCCGTAACTCGACACGCAGTTCGCCAATACGCCCGACGGGAAACGGAGTTGGAAGTTAATCGTCTCTTCGACCTCTGTGAAGCGTGGATCGTTAGGCGTGGTGTACGAGACGGCGTTTACTTCCGTCGGCTCTTCGCCCGAAATGTAGCGCGCCGCTTGCAGCGCGTAGATGCCGATGTCCATCAGCGAGCCGCCGCCCGCCATCTCACGCTTCAGGCGCCACTGATTCGGGTCGCCGATGTTGAAGCCGGCGTCGGCGAGCACGATTTTCAAATCACCGAACTCTTTGTCGCGCGCGATCTTATCAGATTCTGCGTGTACGGCTCGTAGCGCAGCCGGTACGCGACCATCAGTTTGCGATTCGCTTTGCGGCACGCATCAATCATTTCCTGACAATCCTGCGGCGTGTTCGCCATCGGCTTTTCGCACAGAATGTGTTTACCGGCCTGCGCGCCGCGAATCGTGTACTCCTTGTGCATCGAGTTCGGCAGCACGACGTAGATCACGTCAACTTCCGGGTTGTCTTTGAGCGTGTCGTAGTTCTGATAGTTGTAGATGCTCTTCGGGTTGACGCCGTAACGCAGTGCCAGCTTGTTCGCCTTCGCGGGGTCGCCGCTGACGAGCGCCGTCACTTTCGATTTCTCGCACTTCGCAAACGCCGGGAGAATCTGGTTGATACTGAGGCTCCCCAAACCGACAATCGCGTAGCCGAGTTTCTTACCCGGCGGTTCCAGCACGCGCTGCTGCGCCACGGCGTTGTTGAATAACGCGCCCGTCACCGGCGCGACCGCCAAACCTTTCGCGGCAGTCTTCAGAAATCTGCGACGGGTGAATTCATTAAGCGATGAGTTGGACATTGAATCTCCTTCGGGAGAATATGGACTTGTTTATTTTGAGCAATGTGGACTCGTTTAAATCAGACCATCTGAGATTGAGATGATGATTTAACACAGAGCCACGGAGGAATCACGGAGCACACAGAGAAGATGAAACACGTGCGTGTCTTTCTCTCTCGTGCCCTCTGCGTCATCTCTCTCGTGTGCCCTGTGTTGAAATGTCGGCCACTACCACTCGACCCAGTTTGTATTAATTTTCCACGTTTCGATTTAGAGCAACATGGACTCGTTCGTTTAGAGGCGGGCTGTGCCCGTCGTTGCCGCGCAAGTATGTAGCGGGCGCAAATACAGTGTGAGCAGAGAGGCGACGATTGCTGACGAGAAATCAAACCGGACGAAGAATGGAAATCACATCGGCTGGCTTCAGCCCAGGAACATTACTCATCTCAAGCCACCCTCACGGTTTACGTTCCGACGAAATCGGCCTCCATCTTCGGTTCGCCGTTTTTAAGCAGCAGCTCAATCACTTCACGAAGATTGAGTTTAACTCATCAACCCACGGCTTCATCTCGCCGAGGACGCTGCTGCTGGCAAGTGTTCCGTCGGGCTTCACGTCGAACGCGCGGACGTGCATCTTCGCGGTGTCGGCGACGTACAGAGTCTTTCACTTGTTTTTTTGAACCGTGCGGGCGCGGCGCTACTTCAGCGAGGTCTGTTTAATCAGCGGGGCGAGCGTCTGTTCCATGCTCTCATCGGTCGCGCCCATTTTTACGTCGCGGAACAGGAACCAGCGCTCGATGTGCTCCGCCGCCGCGTTCTGTTCGAGGCGTTCGAGCGGCGCGAGCGTCTCAATCTCGATGAACGTTCCCTTCGAGTAGAGTTCGGCGTTGCTCCCCATGTCGGGGTACGTCGCGCCGTCTTTGTAATCAAACCGTTTGACGAACAGCGTCCCCGCGCGGTGGTACGCCATCCACCCCTGCCGGTTCGCGGCGCCGAGCTTTTGCGACTCCTTGTGCGCGGCTTCGGACCGCAGACGGATGAACTTTTCGCCGACCGTCCAGCGCGGGTCGCTCAGATTCGTATACGCCCACAACGCCATCGTTCGCACCGGCACCAGCGCGTTGCCGTCATGCGGACGGAACGGTTCCTGCGGCATGATCGCGACGCCGCCGGCGTTCATGATCGTCAGTCCCCACGGCGCCAGTTCAACCGCCCACGGGTGACGATTCGTGATGCGGTGCAGCACCGTGACGCCCGTTCCTTCGGCGTCGAGCGTCACAATCATCTCTTTCTGGATGCCGGTCTGCGCCTCGACCGGCGCCATCAGGCGGATCGAGTTGGTGTCGAGCTTGACCTCGACCGGGCGGTTATCCGGCGTGTAGGTGCGCGGCATCGATTCCGGCGCGGCCCACAGACGATGACCGCCCCACACCTTGAATGTGTCGGCCTTCGCGCCAGGAGGGTCGACGGGCAGTTCGGCGAGCAGGTTGTCCGCGCCGACGAAGCCGTAGCGCATGATGCGCGGCCCGACATCGGTCGTCACGACGACTTCAACCGTGCCGTTCGAAAGTTTATAGCAACTCTGATTTCCGAGGCACGGCACCTTCTCCGCTTTGAGACGCTGCGCTTTTGTCGCCGCCGCGCTTAACGACAATAGGATGAAGCACACACATAATCTCGCAACTGTGTCAGTCACGGTTCTCTCCCCTCTCCGACGTGTGGGATTGCAGGAATTAAAACTGTCCTCCAACTCGCGTGCGACCGTTGAGAAGCCTCCCTCCCGAACGGCAGTGCGAAATGGTGGTTCCGAGTCACTTGGGCGCGGCGGGCGCCGTCGCTTCCGCCTTCACGCCGAACTGTTCAAGGTAAGAAATATCCAGCGTCCACTGGTGACAGCTCCGGCGGCTCCAGATTTCAAAGCAGCCTTCGATGTAATGACGCGCGTCTTCGAGCGACCAATTGTTGACGCGCGCCATGTGCGCCGTCGCTTCGCGCATGTGGCCGCGTGCGCCCGCGAGGCCGATGTGCTTGACCTGATGACACGCCGGGCAGAGCACAACCAGCCTGACCAGTTTCTGCACGCGCCGCTCGTCGTCGTAAGCGAAGACTTCGTGGCATTCGACCGGCCACTGGCGCCCGCGCCCGCCGCAGACTTCACAAATATAGTTGGCGCGCTCGGAGATGATCCGCCGTAGCCGGTCCCACTCTTCCGGCGCGACGTTCGAGCGAACGTTCTTATACCACGCCGTGCGCGGCACCAACTCAATAGTTAACAGCTCGCGCGTCACCACTGGCGTCCCCCTCTTCGTCGGCCGCGCCCGCCGCCGCCTCCGACGGTCTGAGCTTCGCCATCTTCACCGCGAACTCGTCCGTCAAGCGCAGACGCTCAAGCCACTCCGTCTGTCGCCGTTTCAACTCTGGCAAGTGACGCACGTCGCTCAATGCGTACTCGACTAACTCAGGCGTCCAGCGCCCGTCCCAACTCTTGCTGGTGAAAGTTTCACGCTGCGTCTTGTCAAGATCGACCGCGAAGTAGCGATACAACGTCTCGGCCAGAGAGTTCGATTGATCGGCCCCGCGCGTAATCAATTTCTCGGCGATCATCGAATCGTATACGCGGCGCACAGTGTAGCCGGCTTCACCGAGGAAGCGCAGATCGAATTTCGCGTTGTGAAAAATTTTAAGGTGGTCGGAACTCGCCAAGAGTTGCGCGAGCGGCCCCAGCGCGACGCCTTCGCTCGCAGGTACGAGCACCGCGAAACGACCGTCCGAGACTTGCACCGACAGCAGACGGCAGTGGCGCGCGTCGAACCCGGCGGTCTCCGTGTCGCAGCCGAGATCAGGCGATTCCGCGAGCACACGATAAGCATAGTCGAGTTCGTCCGCTGTGCGCGCGACAAGTGTTTCAGGAGTTGTCATACGAACTGTTAAGGAAAAACATTTAACACAGCATGTACCGAGTCGGCTCGACGTTAGACTTTCATCCTGACGATTACCTCAAAGCTTGTCCTTCTCCTTAGTTCCTAGATTTAACGTTGTCAACGAACCATGCCACTCATCCTTAAGCGGGTAGAACACGCAGGCATACCAGAACGAGATTAACATCACGACTTCTGTCGGCTTGATTTCTCGGACGGCACTCCACGTTGCTTCAAAGAAACGCTCACCCCCAACTATGTTTGTGATGACACTGAAAGCGACGGCCCCCAGAAACCCGCCACCAAACAAAAGATGTGTTTTCCACTTCGAGATAAATTCATTCTTCGTCATCATGCGCCTCCTTGACTGTACTTCGACAACAGCAACCTTAGACGAAACATTCTACTCGTCGCAATCAATTTCAACCGCACCAGACACGCAGCCGCCGAACTAAAATCCTGTTACGAATCGGAAAGTAATTGATTGATCGCCATCTCGACAACCACCGGGTCGAGATTTCTTTTGAAGATGATGGTGTGTGGCGGAATCTTCGGCAGCGGTTCGCGGCTGCCGCGCAGTTCGTCCCACGCCGCGATCAGGAAGTTCTTCAGCCCGCCGCGCGTCAGTTCTTCCAGTCGTCGGTGCAGGTGCTTTGGCGTCCAGAAGCCGAGCACCTCAAGATAGAATCGCGCGCCGTCCGGGTGATGGATCACAAAGTCAGGAATCAGCGCGCCCTCGCCGAAGTCAATTACTTCCCGCCCGCGTTCGAGCCGCCACGGACTGTCGAACCGCTCCCAACTCTCGACCAACTTTTCCAGAATCGGATTTTCGTACGGCGTCGCGTTGAGATAGTGCGAGCGCAGCCCGTGCCGTTCGGCGTCAAGCTCGAAGAATGCGCTCGCGCCGCGGCCCGCGTCGCCACGCTTGCCGGCGACTTCCGCGCGCATTCGCCATCCTGTACAGAGCAGCAGCGCCGGCAGGAAGACTGCCATCTGGACGCCGTACTTCTGCGACCGGTGGAACATCGAGACGGGGCCATCGAGGCGTATCTCGTACCCTACCTCTGGGCTGCCCTTGACGGTGTGAATCAGGCGGTACGCCTTGATCGCGTTGAATAGCTCACGGAAGCCTTCCGGGTTTTGCGGCTCGACCCAGAGGTACATCTCGACGCAGCGATACAGTAGCGCCTGCGCCTGCGCGACGTTGTACAGATCGAGCAACTCGCGCGCGTTCAACTCTTCAAACTCGATCAGCTTTTGATTTTCCGGCAAATCGGCGTACAAGCCCTCCGCGACCTGTCCGGGGGCGCAGCCGAGTTCCTTCGCCGCCTGCGCGAAGACCGCCCCGCGCGCGGCTTCGTCGTCGATCAACGGGTGGTGCTGCCGCGCCGCGGCAAACAGCACGCGGCGAACCTCGACCGGATCGACCGCGACGCCGACCTCGAACCGGCAGCGATCCGTCAGCAGCTTAATCAGCCCGCGTAAGATTCTGTAATCGGTGCCGACGCCGACGTACTCCTCTAACGCCTCTTCAAGCTCGCGGCGTCGGCGGCCCTCGTGCGCGCGAAAGACATCGATCAACTCGCCCGCCTCGCGCAAGTGCTGCGGGTCTTCGGTGTCGATTAAACGCGGCCCCGTCTTGCGCCCGCGCTGCCAACTCATCGCGAGGTCAGCCGTCAGCATGTCTATCTTCTCTAACTAAATCAGACCATATGAGATTGGCACAGACGAGTTCCATCTGGTACACCGGTAAGAACCACCAAACTGATGAACCGAGGCGAACCATCTGTGCCAGGGCAAACGATACTGGAGATTCCAGCAGACGAACAAGTCGCCATGCTGCGCCAACTGCGGCAAGCTCGCTACGGCTGCTTGCTCGCGCTGCACATTCTGCTGCTGTGCGCGCACGGGCACACGCCTTCGGAGATTGCTACCTTTCTGATCTGTTCGCGCTCCAGCGTCTATCGCACCGTGGCGGCTTACAGGCGTGGGGAGTTGGTTTTGGATGAGGTAGGCGAAGCGGGCGCGCCGGTGCTGCTCAGTTGGCATCGCTCGCTCGTGGCGCTGTTGAAGCGCGCGCCGTCCGCTTACGGGTGGTGCCGCACCCGTTGGAGTTGCCAGGCGCTCGCGCTGGAATTGAAAGCGCGGCGCCGCATCTCGGTCTCGCGTGAGACGCTGCGGCGCACCTTGCATCGCCTCGACTACACGTGGAAGCGGGCACGGCACGTGGCTCGTGACGACGACCCTGACCGGGTCATCAAGTTGGCGCGGATTCGCCACCTGGTAGAGACTTTGCCGGCACAGGCGGTCTTGTTTTTCGCTGATGAGTTGGACATCCACTTGCTGCCGAAGCTTGGCTCTGAGTGGATGCTGCGGGGGACGCAAACGGAAGTGATGACGCCGGGCACAAATCAGAAGCGGTACTTGGCCGGCGCGCTTGATCACCTGAGCGGCAAGATCACGTATGTCATGGGGGAGCGCAAGAATCGCTTTCTGTTCATCGACCTGCTGCAGGCGCTTGACCGGAAAGTTCCGGCCGTCAACAAGGTTTACCTGGTGGCAGACAATTACCGGATCCATAAAGCCAAGGCGGTGACGGAATGGTTGGCCGGGCATCCACGCTTCGAGATTCTGTGGTTGCCTGCTTACTGCCCGCGGGCCAATCCAATCGAGCGGGCCTTCGGTGATGTGCATGATAAATGCACGCGCAACCACAAGCGCAACCGCATTGCCGATTTGGTTAGTGATGTGGTGTGGCATCTCAAGCGGAACGGCCCGTGGCGGTACAAACTCTCAGAGATTTACTATGCGCCGGAAGTTGATACGGCACTGGCTGAGTTGAAGATGGCTGAAAAACTGAAAGCGGCATAGTGTCTCAATGTTGTAAGTTTCGATTTAGACTTCAGACTCCAGACTCTTTATTCGTACCTCAGCGCGACCATTGGGTCTACTTTCGTCGCCCGCCGCGCCGGAAGATAAGAAGCCAGTAGCGCGATTGCGATTAAGATAATTGAGACCACAACAAACGTCAGTGGGTCTGTCGCACTCACCCCGAAGAGCAAGCTGGACATCAGTCGGGTCAGAACAAATGCGGCAACTAAGCCGACAGCCACACCAACAAAAGTCAGCAGCATTCCCTGACTGATGACCAGCTTCAACACATCGCTCGTCTGCGCGCCCAGAGCCATGCGGATGCCGATCTCGTGTGTGCGCCGGGCTACTGAGTACGCGATGACGCCATAGAGTCCGGCTGCTGCCAGTAGCAATGCGATGCCTGCAAAGACGCCGAACAGGAGCATCGAGACGCGACGGTTGCCGAGCGAAGTGGAGCGCACTTGCTCCATCGTCTGGATGTTGTAGATTGGTTGATTCTTATCGAGCGCGCGAACCTCTGCTCGCACCGTCCCGACAAGCGTCAGCGGTTGAACACGAGTGCGCACCACCAGTGTCATTAACCCCCACGTCGCATCCTGACTATGCGGGACATACATCTGCTCTCCGGTTTCATCTTCTAAACCGCCGGGCTTCACGTCACCGACGATGCCGACGATCTCGCGCGGGAACTTCTCATCGCGCCAGATCGTGATTCGTTTGCCAAGCGGGTTTTCACTCGCGAAGTGACGACGCGCCATCGTCTCATTGATAACGACCACCATCGGCGACTGCGATGTGTCCTGCTCGGTGAATGAACGCCCGGCGACAAACGGAATCTGCATTGTGCGGAAATAGTCAGGTGTCGTGACAAGGTAGCTTGCGTTCCGCGATTCTTCGGTTGTGAGCGGGCGTCCTTCGCGGATGAAAGATCGACCGACAGAAAAGTTTGTGCCGCCAAGCGGAAGGCTCAGCACCGCCCCCGCCGACTCGACTCCGGGCAGCGTCCGAACTCGTTCAAGGAGGCGGCGAAAGAAATCTGCTTGCTGTTGCGGTTCCGGATAGCGAGCGGAGGGCAATGAAAACTGCATCGTGAGCACGTTCTCAGGATTAAAGCCGGGATGAATTTCGCTGAGTCGCATGAAGCTTTTAATCAACAAGCCTGCGCCAACGAGCAGCATCAGAGAAAGCGCAATCTCAGAGACGACGAGGAGGCTCCGCACGCGATTCCGACGGTTTCCCTCCGTGGCGCTGCGACCGCCTTCTTGAAGCGTGCTATTCAGATCAAGCTTCGAGGCGGCAAGCGCCGGAGCCAACCCGAATATCACACCGGTCAGACACGCGACGATAGCGGTAAAACCGAGCACACGACCGTCAAGGCTGATTTCGTCAAAGCGCGGTGCATCGCTCGGGCTAATCGCAACTAATAGATCAACCAGCCAGATGCTGAGGACCAGTCCACAAGTTCCTCCGAGCAACGACAGCAGCACGCTTTCGGTCAGTAGTTGTCGGATGATCCGCAAGCGGCTCGCGCCAAGCGCATTGCGGATTGCAATCTCCTTTTGCCGCGCCGCCCCACGCGCCAGGGACAAATTAGCGATGTTAGCGCAGGCTATCAGCAGCACACACCCGACGGCTCCGAACAGTATTAGTAGCGCCGGCCTTAACTCTGCAATCATCTCTTCCTGCAAGCGCGTCAGTCGAACCGCCCAGCCCGCATTCGTCACTTCATATTCCTGCGCGAGGCTGCTGGTCATGGTATTCATCTGTGCTTGAGCCTGCGTAAGTGTGACGCTTTGTTTGAGTTTGGCCATCGCGCTGTAACTTCGGTTATCACGAGGCTCTTCACCGACATTCAAACGCAGTGGCGTCCAGAGTTCGGTTCTTTCAGGAAACTCGTAACCGGCAGGCATAATGCCGACTACTGTTGCGGGTCTACCGCTCACGTCGATTCTCTTTCCAACAAAATTCGGGTCAGAGCCAAAGCGCCGTTGCCACAGGCCGTGGCTCACCACCGCCACAGGCTCACGACCTGGCAGCTCTTCTTCCGCTAGAAACGTGCGCCCAACGGCAGGTGTCACACCGAGCAACGGGAAAAAGCTTGCGCTGACTGAGGCTCTCGCAACCCGCTCAGGCTCGGCGTCGTTTCCTGTCAGGGCGGCATTGCCAACAGCGAAGATCGCCATCTGCTCAAAGACTTGGTTGTGCGTTGTCCAATCCGCAAAGTCCGGAGCCGAGATGTTGCTCTCTGTAATCCCCTTCGATGGGTTAATGCCCTCAATCCAGAGAATCCGTTCGGAATCGGAATACGGCAGCGGACGCAGCAGCACCGCATTGACGACCGAAAAGATCGCCGTGTTCGCGCCGATGCCGAGTGCCAATGTGAGCACCGCAATCGCCGTGAAGCCGGGTTTCTTCATCAGCATCCGTATGCCGTAACGTATGTCCTGCCACAGTGTTTGCATATTAGTCCTCAGCGTTGGTTAATCTCTCTTTATTGTCGGCAACAACCAGGATTGCGGCACGCTCGCACAGTCGTTACAATCACAATCGCTGATCCTCAGGAATGAAGTGAAAACTTATGAGCACCCAAACCTTCAATCTGCAATCAATCGTCGAGAGTCTTCCCGCCGGTAGCCTCGTCGTCCTGCCCGACATCGAGTGGGACGAATACGAAGAGTTGCTTGAACAGATCGGCGATAGGCGTGGCTTGCGCACCAGCTACAGCGACGGGACGCTACAAATCATGGTCGTTTCCTCCGAACACGAAAACTATGCTTGGTTTATTGGAAGACTCGTTGCCAACATCAGTCTCAGGCGGCGCATCAACATTCGCTTCTTCGGCGCGCCTACGATGAGAAAGGAGAAGCGGCGTAAAGGGCTTGAACCCGACGCCTGCTTCTACGTGCAGAGCGCACCGCTGATCGGCAACCGGATGCAACTTGACTTCGCCACTGACCCGCCGCCCGACATCGCCGTCGAGATTGATATCCATCATGGCTCGATCTCTAAGCTCCCGATTTATGCCGCGCTCGGCGTCCCTGAAATCTGGCATTTCGATGGACAGCAACTAACCATTCATCAGCTCGCACAAGACGCCTACATCCCTGTAGAAAACAGCCGCGCGCTGCCGCTGCTGACGAACCGTATCCTCACAGACTTTCTGACGCGCCTGCGCGAAGAAGGTGAGTTTCAAACGATCCTCGCCTTCGACGAATGGCTGCAGACTCAAGCCGGGGCCGGAGGCTAGGGGACGGGTGCCGGCTAAAGCACATCTTTCACCTCGACTTCAACGTTCACGTGCCACGTGCTGACCGATCAGACGTTCGGTTTGCACCGGTGTTCACCCGGCCCCTAACCCCCGGTCTCAGCTTTACTCGTATCTCAGCGCCTCACCCGTATCTCAGTGCCACCATCGGGTCCACCTTCGTCGCCCGCCGCGCTGGGATGTAGCTCGCTATGAAAGCAACTGCCCCGAGCAGCAACGCGATGCCCACGAATGTCAGCGCCGGGCGGCGGGCGCAACAGCAATCCGTTGATGAGCGAGAAGATCGTCGTGTTTGCTCCGATGCCGATGGCCAGCGAGAGCACGGCGCCCAGTGTGAATCCCGGCGTTTTCAAGAGCATCCGCGCCGCATATCGTATGTTCTGCCATAACGTATTCATCATTCACCTCACGTTTCATTCGTGGCGAAGCGCAATCATCGGGTCAACCTTCGTCGCGCGTCTGGCGGAGACGTAACTGGCGACGAGCGCAACAGCGATGAGCACCAGCGGGATGCTCACAAACGTCACGGATGAATAATTGACAGCAGATTGTCTTTCATTCAGCCCTCAGCCCTTCAAGAAGCCTCTCTCTTCGAGATCGTGCTCGGCTTGATGGCTTCGGTCTTCCTCGACCACTTGACCGTCGAAGAGATGAAACGTGCGGTCGGCGTAAGCCGCGTAACGCGGGTCGTGCGTCACCATGCAGACGGTCGCACCCGCCTGGTGTAGTTCCCTGAGCAAGTTCATGACCGATTCACCGTTCGTCGAATCGAGATTGCCGGTCGGCTCGTCGGCGAGAAGAACGGAAGGATTACCGGCGACCGCGCGCGCGACCGCGACCCGCTGCTGCTGACCGCCGGAGAGTTGCGACGGGTAATGCTTCATGCGGTGCGCCATCCCGACGCGCTCGAGGGCTTCGCCGACGCGCTTCCGGCGCTCGCTGGCCGCCATCTGGCGGTAGGTCAGCGGCAGTTCGACGTTTTCATAAACTGAAAGGTCGCCGATCAGGTTGAAGGCCTGGAAGATGAAGCCGATCTCTTGATTGCGAATGCGCGCGCGGTCGGACAAAGAGAGCTTTGCGACCGGCTTGCCGTTCAGCGTGTACTCACCGTCCGTCGGCGAGTCCAACAGACCGATGATCGACAGCAGCGTTGACTTGCCACAACCCGACGGTCCGGCGATGGCGACGTACTCGCCTTTCTTAATGTCCATGTGGATGCCGGAGAGCGCATGCGTCTCGACCTCGTCGGTGTAAAAGATTTTGCGCACGCCGTCGAGCGTCAGAAGCGGTTCGCCAATCCGTCGCGGCGGCGGGTTGGTGGTGGCGGCGTCGGCGGTGTCAGTAACGCGGCTCTGTGTACTCATCTCTGTTCCTTTGGGTGAATGATGAATCGTTAATCGTCAATGGTGAATGGTGAATGGATAAAGGCGTTCGCGTTTTTGTTATCGAGAGTTGACGATCACCATTCGCCGGTTTCAGTTCAATTGCAGGCGGTCAAAGTTGTCCCACTGCGAAGTGTCCGAGAGAATCACTTCGTCTCCTTCGCGCAGGCCCTCAAGAATCTCGACGGTGTTGACGGACATGCGCCCCAGCTTGACGGGCACGCGGACGGCGGAGCGCCGTGCGTCTTCGATGCGGAAGAGTCCGACGCTGCTCTGCGCCGCGCCGAAAGTGGGCCGCCTAACGTAGAGGACGTTCTCCAGGCGCTCCAGTTCAATCGTGCCGTCGACGCTTAAGTCGGGGCGCGCGCCCTGCGGCAGAGTCCCGACGACCGCGACATCGACCACCACGGTTCCGTTCTGCACCGCCGGGTCGATGCGCTGCACGCGGCCCGCGACGACGCCGTTCCGGGTGTCGATATCGACGGGCTGTCCGAGTTGAATGTCTTTGGCTTGCGTCTCTGCAACCTGCAGCGCGGCCTTGAGCGTCGTCGGATCGGCGACGCGGGCGATGTTGGTGCCCGGCGTGATCTGCTGCCCGATTTCGACGGAGACCTGTTGCAGCACCCCGCTGGTGCCGGCCAGCACACGCAGCGAGACGACCTGGCCACGGTTGAGGCGACCGAGCGCGCGGAGTTGTTCGATGCGTGCTCCTTGAGCGGCGAGTTGCGCCGCTTGCGCCTGCGCCCCGATCTCGATGCGCCGCTGCTCGATGCGGTAGCGGTTCGCCAACTCTTCGACGCGGACGCGCGCGAGCCGCAGCGTCAGCGCGGGCACGATCCCATCCTCCGCTAGTTTCTCGTCGGTATCGAGTTGTATTTTGGCTTGGTTGTACTCTGATTGGATCGTCGCTGCCGCCGCCTGCTGCGTCATCCGCTCGCTCTCTAAGCGCACGCGGATGTTGTTGAGTTCCGCCTCGGCGGCCTTGATCTGGTACTCGGCGTCGACCGCCGCCTGCTCCAATTCCGGGTTGCTGAGTTCGACGAGCACCGTGCCGGCCGTGACATGTACGCCGGGCTGCGCGTGGATGCGCTCGACGCGCCCCCCCACCGGAGCGGCGATGACGCGCACATCCTGCGGCACCAGCGTGCCGATCCCGCGCACCTGCCGCAGCATCTGCCCGCGCCGCACGGTGTCGGTATACAGTGTCGCGCGCTCGACGCCGGGCGCCGCAGGTTTGAGACGCGACACGCCGAGCGTGACCAGGGCCACGATGCCGACGCCGACTACCGCATAGAGCAGACGACGCAGACGGCGGTGACGTGCGGCTTTTGGGCGGGCAATATCGACCATATCAGGGTGTACGATAGCAGACGACGTGCCACACCCGTTCGCGCGCCATCTGCTGATTGCTCACCTTTTGCTGATGGATGACAGACTGCGGCAACTCCGATTTTCGATTTCGGGATTTTGCCGTCTCAAAACTGAGACCCGTGCCGCGGCGTCGCCTGACGAAAGAAGATTAACCAGAATCGAGAGGATAGATATAGGCTTCAGGAAAAAGCATGAGCCACGAATGACGCCAATGACACGAATGAAATATGGGACTGGGAAGGCATGTCACAGCATCATCGTTCTCGTTGCCCTGCGTGACTGCTGCTAATGGATTGATTCGTGCTGTCCGTGTCATTCGTGGCTGAATGTTTTCTTAAAATCTGTAGAAGCAGAAAATGAAAAGGAGTGAGGAAGGGCGCAGTAACAGTCAGGCGTTGATCGTTCCCGCTGGTTACTATTCACTTTTCACCTGTCACATTTGAGTTCTTAAAGTATGCGGTTGATTCGCAATCAGTTGATTCGCCATGAGCGGTTCGCGCCGGAGCGCCGACTTCGGTTGTTCCCCGGTTGCATTACGGCGGAGAAGCTTTATAGTAATTGATGGTTGACGGAGACAGATCAGGTCGCAGCACAACGCCTGAGTTCTTACCTCTCCTGATGCTCGCTCAATCATGAAAAATTTAGATTATTCCTCGTGCGTCCAGTTCTTTCTTATGCACGTCGCTTGCTTGCTCGTCGTCATGTCCGGCGTCAGCACCATCGCCGTCGTCACCTGCCTGGCACTGTACGTCGTGCGCATGTTTGCGATCACCGCCGGCTTTCACCGACTCTTCGCGCATCGCACCTACCGTACGGGCCGAGTCTTCCAATTCTTAATCGCACTCGTCGGAACGATGTCCTACCAGAAGGGACCGCTGTGGTGGGCCGCGCATCACCGCCATCATCATCTTCACGCCGACACCGAAGAAGATTTTCATTCACCCGTCAAGCACAGCTTCTGGCGTTCGCACGTCGGATGGTTTCTGCGCCGCGACAGTCGAACGACGGATTGGGCGCTGATTCCTAATCTGATTAAGTTCCGCGACCTGCGGTTGCTGGACAGGTATTACTCGTTGCCGCCAATCGCCCTCGCGGTCGGGATGTTTCTGTTCGGGTCGGCGCTTCAACGCTACGCCCCCGGTGCGGGCACCTCCGGCTTCCAAATGCTGGTCTGGGGCTTCTTCATCAGCACGGTGTTGCTGTACCACGGCACGTTCACGGTCAACTCGCTGGCACACATCTTTGGGCGGCGGCGCTACGACACCGAGGATGACAGCCGGAACAGCCTCTTCGTCGCGCTGATTACGCTCGGTGAAGGCTGGCACAACAACCATCACTACTTCCCTTCGTCGGAGCGTCAGGGCTTCTACTGGTGGGAAATCGATGTCTCGCACTACACGCTGAAAGTGCTGTCGTGGTTCGGCATCGTGTGGGACCTGCAGCGTCCGCCGGCGCGGGTTTACCAACAAGCTCTCGCCCGGCGACAGTCAAACGCAGAGGTTGGCGACGGCGGTTCCAGTTCGCTAAATCAGACCACGTTGTAAGCATCACAGAAACGGTTCACCACCAAGAGCACGTCCTGCCGGTCAAAGAGCAACGGCGGAGTCACTTCAACCAACTGGCCCGACTCGCCGAAGCTATGTTTCCGAGGGATAGTTTCCATTGCCCCATTCCTAAGGCTGACGACGCCGCGCCTGACCCTGCGCCGCCGATGACAATGACACAGTCCTCAACAGACACGCTCGCAACCAATTCTCAGCGGGCCGGACACCAGGGAGGCGCCGCCGGATGAGCAACGCGCTCGCCATCGCCTCGGTCACGGCGGTCTTGAAGTATTTGCTGGAGGACGCGCTGGTCAATAATTCGGCCAGCGCGGCGATGAGCGGTTCGGTGCGTGTCTCGGCGCTCGCGCCCGACCGCATTGACAACGACGCGACGCAACTCAACATCTTCCTTTATCACGCCGCGCCGAACGCCGGCTGGCGCAACACCGGGCTTCCGTCCCGCAACCGCTCCGGTGGGCGGATGGCGAACCCGCCACTCGCGCTCGACCTTTACTATCTGCTGACCGCCTATGGTAAAGAGAACTTCGAGGCTGAGATATTGCTCGGCTACGCGATGCAGATCATCCACGAGACGCCGGTGCTGACGCGCGAGTTGATCCGCAAAGTGCTTGCCGCTCCGCCCAACGGCGGCGGCGGCGGCGTGGCGCCCGCGCTCGCGGCGCTCGCCGCCTCCGACCTCGCCGAACAGGTCGAGCAGATCAAGGTGACGCCGCAATCCCTGACCATCGAAGAGTTATCGGAGCTGTGGGCGGCGTTGCAGGCCAACTATCGACCCTCAGTCGCATATCACGTCTCGGTCGTGCTGATCGAAAGCACGTTCCCGTCGCACGCACCGCTTGTCGGTACTGATGCGCGGGACGGCTGATCGCGGCATCATCTCACGCCGCCCCGTCTGACGCCGCAGTTCCCGACGCTCACCTCCGTCGCGCCGCCGGACAAGTCACGCGCCGCCTTCATCGAGCGCGCCAACTGAACAAATAATTTCACCGCCGAGGACGCCGAGCGCGCGGAGCCGACAGAGGGGAGCATGATCGATGATTACTCGTTTCAGTTCCTCTCTGTTTCCGTTATGCCCTCCGCGCGCTCTCTGCGTTCTCCGCGGTAAAACTTTCGCGCGCGAATGGATCAAGCTCCGATTTCAACGATAGCCTTCCGCTTGCAGCGCGAATAGTTCGGCGTACACGCCCCCGCGCGAAACCAACTCGTTGTGCGCGCCGTCTTCGACCATCATGCCGTTCTGCAACACGATGATTCTGTCAGCCATCCGCACCGTCGAGAAGCGATGCGAAATGATGACCGCCATCCGGCCTTTGACGAGTTCGGCGAAGCGCTTGAAGACTTCGTACTCGGCACGCGCGTCGAGCGCCGACGTCGGCTCGTCGAGTATCAACACTTGCGCGTCGCGCATGTAGGCGCGGGCGAGCGCGATCTTCTGCCACTCGCCACCAGAGAGGTCGACGCCGCCCTCGAAGCGCCGCCCGAGCATCTGTCGGTAGCCGTCGGTGAAGCGCGGCAGCAGCGACGCCGCGAGCGATTTTTCCGCCGCCGAGATTAAAGGCGCGGGGATGGCAGAGGCGTCGTTATCACCGCTGCCCTCAGTCTTGATTCGAACCGCATCACCGTTGCTTGCAATCTTCGTCTCGTCCCGGCGCGGGGTGCTCGTCCCTTTATCTTTCGTTCCATTGCCGGCTTGTTCCAGATAGGATGCGACCTTCCAAATCTCGCCGACGCCGATGTTCTCGTCGAAGCGCAGATCGTAGCGCACAAAGTCCTGAAAGATGACGCCAATCGCGCGCCGCACAGAGAGCAGGTCATATTCGCGGAGGTCATTGCCGTCGAGCAGGATGCGCCCCTCGGTCGGATCGTAGAGTCGCGCGATCAGCTTCGTCAGTGTCGTCTTCCCCGCGCCGTTTTCGCCGACGAAGGCGAGGCGTTCGCCCGGTTGGAGACGAAAGCTGACGTGGCGCACCGCCCAGCGTTCGCTCCCCGGATACTGAAATCCGACATCCTCGAACACGAATCCTTCGCGAATCACCGGCGGGACTTCCGGCGCGCCGGGACGCGAGGCAATCGAGGGCTTCATCTCGAAGAAGTCGAACATGTCCTTAAGGTAGAGTCCCTGCTGATAAATGTCGCTGGCGCCCATCAACAGGCGTTGAATCAAATCGCGACTGCGCGCAAACGATGCGGCGAGAAAAGTCAGCGAGCCGAGCGAGATCGTGCCCGCGACGGCGCGCGCGAGGATGCTGACGTACGCGCCGTAATAGCCGAGCGTGCCGACGAACGAGAGCGCGGTCGCAACGATTCCTTTTCTGATTGAGAGGCGACGGTTCTCTTCGTAGAACTTATTCGCCAGTTGCCGGTAACGCTCGACCAACCACGGCGCGAGGCCGAACATCTGCACTTCCTTTGCCGTCCGGTCGCTCGCGCCGAGGAAGCGCAGATAATCGAGTTGCCGGCGCTCCGGCGTCCAGCGATAGAGCAGAGAGTATTCGAG
>JACDEG010000451.1 GCA_013816505.1 Pyrinomonadaceae bacterium
GAAGTCTGGAGTCAAGACTTCTTAACTTATAACCTCTGGAGTCGAGACTTCTCAACTCATAACCAATGTCATAACCATAATCGCTCGTCGAATCGTAAGGTCTTCAGACTCCAGACTTAAATTATGTCCGTCTATGAACACACCTATCGACCTTACGCCGGCGAGTTGACGCCGGTGTGGTCGCGTTTTCTGATCATCCCGCGTCAGGCCTACCGCAGCGTCTTTCAATCGAAGTTGTTCGTCGCGGTCTTCGCGCTCGGCTTCGTCTATCCGCTGGTCACGGCGATTCTGATCTATCTGCAACACAATGTGAACGCGCTCGGCTTGCTGCGCCTCGACATCCGTGAGTTGGTGCCGGTCAACGCTTCGTTCTTTGAAACCTTTATCAGAGTGCAGGGGATGTACGCCTTCTTTCTTAATTTGTTGGTGGGGCCGCCGCTGGTTGCGCGCGACCTGACGAACAACGCGCTGCCACTTTATCTGTGCCGCCCATTCACGCGCGCCGAATACGTGTTCGGCAAACTTTCAGTCTTACTGATTCTGTTATCGGTGGTGACGTGGGTTCCGGCGCTGACATTATTTCTCTTCAAGGCGTACCTTGAGGGGGCCGGGTGGTTCGCCGCCAACCTGTGGATCGGCGGGGCCATCTTCGTCGGAAGTGGAGTCTGGATTCTGGTTATCGCGTTGCTGTCGCTCGCCATCTCGGCGTGGGTCAAGTGGCGCATGGTGGCCAGCGCGGCATTGCTCGGAATCTTCTTTATTCCGACGGCGTTCGGCGGAGTCATCAACACACTGTTTTTGACGCGGTGGGGAAGTTTGCTGATGCTTCCTAAATTGATCGGCGCGGTGTGGGCGGGTCTGTTCGGCACGTTCGCGAGCTTCCGGCGCGCGAGAGATGTTGAGATTAGACTGAAAGGCGAATGGCAAATGGTTGAGTTGCTGGAGCCGCCGTTATGGACTTCGTGGGCGGTGCTCGCTTTTATCTGCATGGTCTGTTTGTTGGTGCTGTTCCGCAAGGTGCGCGCTTATGAGGTGGTGCGAGGATGACGGGCGCGTCGTCACAGATGATCGTCTTCGAGGATGTCTCGAAGTTTTACGGCGAGGTGCTCGGCGTCAACCGCGTCAACATCTCAATCGCGCCGGGCATCACCAGTCTCGTCGGCCCGAACGGTTCGGGGAAGACAACGCTGATGAACTTGATGACCGGACTGTTGCGCCCGACGCGTGGCCGCATCAGCGTGCTTGGCACCGCGCCCGACCAGCCCGAACAACTCTTTCGCAAAGTCGGCTATTGCGCGCAGTTCGATTCATTCCCGAAGGGTGTGACAGGGCGCGAGTTCGTCAGGTTCTATCTGATGGTGCATGGACACACGAAGGCGGAAGCGAACCATTTGACCGACGCCGCGCTTGAGCGTGTCGATTTGCGCGACGACGCCGAACGCAAAGTCGCGGGTTATAGCAAGGGGATGCGACAGCGCATCCGACTCGCACAGTCAATCGCTCATAATCCGTCGGTGCTGATTCTCGACGAGCCGCTGAATGGACTCGACCCGATGGCGCGCGCCGAAGTCATCCGCCTGTTTCGCCAACTCGCCGAAGAAGGTCTGCACCTCGTCATCTCAAGCCACATCCTTCACGAAGTGGATATGATGTCGGACTGTGTGGTGCTTCTCAATAACGGATATGTCGTCGCGGAGGGCGATGTCCACGGCGTCCGCGACGAGATGGAAGAGCACCCGATGCAGATTCTGATTCGTTGCGACCGTCCGGCGACGCTCGCCGCGCGCGTCTTCGAGCATGAGGATGTGGTCGAGGCGCGGCTGCACAAAGACCGGCGCGGTTTGTTCGTCAAGACGCGCGACGCCGACAAATTTTACCTGACACTGAATCGCATCGTGCTTGAAAGCGGCATCAACATCGAGTCGGTCGCGCCGGCGGACGACGATCTGAACGCGGTCTACAAATACCTGATCGGCTCGGAGGCAGACGGCTCATGAGTTCAACCATCGAAGTTGCGCCCGCCGAACAGACGGCGACCGCCGCGCCGTGGACATTTTGGACACGACAGACGCTCGCCGTGATGCGTCTCGAAGTCGGGAAGAATTTTTTGAATCGTCGCGCGTCCCTGCTCTACCTGCTTGCGTTTCTGCCGGTCGTGCTGCTCGCGCTACTCGCAGTATTTCCGCCGCCCGCACGCGAGTGGCAGTCATTCAACCTGCTCAGTGTCGTCTATTCCGTAATCTACAATGGGCTGATTCTGAGAACCGTCATCTTCTTCGGTTGCGCATGGGTGTTCATGAATTTGTTTCGCGGCGAGGTGGTTGATCGCAGTCTGCACTACTATTTTCTTTCGCCGGTGCGGCGCGAGGTGCTGGTCGTCGGCAAGTATCTGTCCGGTTTGGTGGCGACGGTCACGCTTTTCACCGCGACCACTGTGCTTACCTTTCTGCTGCTCTACCTGCCGCGTGGCGGGGCAGAGACATCAGTGTATCTGCTGGAAGGGCAGGGACTCGTCCATCTTCTGACGTACGTCGGCGTGACCGTTTTGGCGTGCATCGGCTACGGCGCGTTCTTTCTCTTAATCGGATTGATGTTTCGCAACCCGATCATCCCCGCTCTGATTATCTACGGGTGGGAGTGGATCAGCTTTTTGCTTCCGCCACTGCTCAAAAAAGTGAGCGTCATTCATTACCTGCATTCGCTCGTCCCCGTCCCCGTGCCCGAAAGCCCCTTCGCGATTCTCGCCGAACCGACGCCTGCGTGGGCGTCGGTTCCGAGTCTCATCGTCGTGACCGGCGCCGTGCTTGCGCTCGCCGGCTGGCGGATTCGCCGGATGGAGATTAGATACGGCGGAGACTAAACGGGGAATGAAAGGCAGGAAACAGAATACAGAACACAGCACACAGAAGATAAAAGGCGGCTGCAATTAAAAGTGGAACTCAATCTCTAAGTCTCTACGGGACAATGCTAAGCACACAACAAGCTAAGTCCCACTTATAATTGCACCCATAAAAAGCGGCGGTCTGTCCCCTTCCGTATTCTGTATTCTGTATTCTGTGTTCTCGTTAGAATAACCGGAGCTGTAGCGCATCGAAGACAGTGAAGTTGTCCCACCGATTTGCCAATCCTGAACCGGTTTGGTGGTTGTAAATCCCGGCGCCTATGGCCGTCGCCATCAAGACATTGGATGTTGAGTACATTAATGACCCGTCGGCGTATACATCGATGATGCCGGTGTTCCGTGTAACCACACGCAAGGTAGTCCAGTTGGTCGGCATCTGCACGTTTCTCGTCAGGTCGGTGCGATTTCCCGCACTGTAATACCCGACGTTGAGAACTTTCGGGCCAGACGGATTGTCGTTGGCATCGCTCGTGTAAGCGAAAAAGAAATTACTACCGTCGATGACGCGGAAGCTGAGACCGGTGTGAATGCCGCTGCCCCACGTGCCCGCGCGACGGTCAACGCGCACATCGAGATTGCCGGTTGTTGATCCCGTCGGAACCCACGCCGAGCAGGTTCCATTGGCGAGCAGAACGGCACGCCCGTTGAGAATGCCGAAGGGCATCAGCGTTAATGAAGGTTGGCTCATCTGCCACGCCTGCACGCCCGCCGTACCACCTTCAGTCGAACCCAGGCCGCCGCTCCCACCTAAAGTATAAGTTGAGTTTCTTCGTGAAAACGAATCGAAGATGTGCGCCCCGCTCGGCACAGGTGAGGGCGCTTCAACGGACACGGACGGCTGGGTGGAAGCAGTCTCGTTTGAAAATCCCGGTGCCGTCGGGTCAACAACAAATTGGGGCAGAGGACAATCCGGACATTCGCCGAGCACACCGTAAGGATAGAGGGTGCCACGCAATCGCCCGACGTGCTGGCTCCCGTTATGACCAGGCGATAAGTCCGCGACGTGAAGTGAGGGGCGGAAAAAATTGCTGAGAAGATTGCCGCCCGACGCGAAAATCGTTTGGGGAATGAAGGACGCTAACGTCGAGTGACTGCCCAGCGCGGCGGGGTCTTCGCGCGGATTG
The DNA here is from genome assembly GCA_013816505.1 of Pyrinomonadaceae bacterium. GTDB lineage: Bacteria > Acidobacteriota > Blastocatellia > Pyrinomonadales > Pyrinomonadaceae > JACDEG01. The sequence goes on from JACDEG010000451.1 coordinate 4,027, forward strand.
CTGCCCTCGTAGCCGCGCACCTGTGCGATTCGTCCGTCAAGATTGTTATGGTCGGAGCCACCGATCAGCAGTCTTCCACCACCGCCGGGAAATCCCGGCGTGCGGCGCGGGCCGGCGAAGGCTGTTCTACCGACGGGCACGCCGTTCAGATAAGTAACAATATAAGCTCCGTCCCAACCGACGGCGAAGTGCCCCCACTCGTTTGGCGCCGGGCCTTCGTCACTGCTGTAAGTGATTATGTTTGTGCCGTCATAAATATTGCCGTAGAGCGAGTAGCGTGACTCCTCAAAACCAAAGTACGCGAAGCCGAACAGGAGCGCGTGTGCCCCACCGTAGCCGTCAGACAGCAGATAGGTAGCACCGGCGTTATAGCCAGGCATCGCCCAGAATTCCCAAAAGAAATGTCCCAGGTTGTCTCCCTCGTTCCAGAAATACCCATAATCCACGGTCTGCGGCGAGCCGTCGAATTCAAGCACATACGGGGATTGGTCGTCCGGCAGTCCGCCGCCGATGTGCCCGATGCCGACGCGCACGCGGTTGCTGCTCTGACCCTGATAAGTTATGCGCACCAACACGTCGCCGACATCGCCAAGATCGTCACTCAGTCTGAGGATCACGGCGCTCATCCACACTTGCCCCGGCACCTTCCCGACGTACTCGACCGTCAGGTCATAGTGGCGGCGAGTTGCATCCTCTGCGTCTGCGGTCACGGCGGTGGGAGGTACGCCCGCCGGGAGCGCCAGGTTCATCGCAAAGAGCATGATGCGGGTGCGCTGCTCTCGGCCCCAGGGGGCGCGCGAAGTAGGTGCGAAAGGTTCGCGATGGAATGTGACGGATTCGAGCGCGACAGCCCGCGTCGAAGTCGCTTCAGTGAGTAGCACCGGTGGGTTGGCCCGGGCGGCCAGGGTCGCGTTTCCGACGTACATCATCAACGCGCACACCAGGGCACGGCAGACTCCAGACCTCATCCCATTTCGTGAACAAATCATCGATTGTGTTGATGTGAATTGAGCCGGTGCCGGTTGACACCGACCTCGCACGCCGCTTTCGTTAGACACGTGAAGAATCTCCTTGATCTTTTGGGGCAATAACTATGGATTGAAGTAAACCACTGGTTCGACCCATTAGTATCCACACAAGTGAACGAGCATTCGATCTAGCTCCGAAGCCGGTTTAGCCATCACACCATCGTCCAAGCCCTGCAAGGGCGACATACGGTTATTGCGCCCTTGCAGGGCTTGGACGGACACCACTTGATACC
>JACDEG010000452.1 GCA_013816505.1 Pyrinomonadaceae bacterium
GCTGATTGACAAAACTGACATCCAAAGAGCCAGCACGGTGCGTTCAACCGAGGGCTTGATGATCCACTGTTTCGGAAAGCTGACTTTTGCTTTCTATCTGTTAGCTTTCAACCCCTGATTCACATTAGTAATAGCTGTATGCGCTACGATCTGTGGAGCAGACGGATGGGAAGAGATAGCAGAGTTTGGTGAAGCCAAACATGAGTGGTTCAAAGAGTTTCTCGAGTTGCCCAACGGTATCCCTAGTGATGACACTTTTGGGCGGGTCTTTCAGTTGCTCAAGCCAGCGGAGTTTCAACAAGCCTTGCTCGATTGGGTGCGGGCTGTGGCAGTGCCTGTCGGCAGCAAACTCATCAATGTTGACGGTAAGCATGTGTGAGGCAGCAAAAAGAAGAAGCGTGAAAGCAAAGAAGTGCTGCGGATGGTTTCGGCGTGGGCGGCAGAAAATCGCGTCGTCTTGGGACAAGTCAAAACCGAAGAGAAATCCAATGACATAACGGCAATTCCTGAGTTGCTGCGGCTATTGGAGTTGCGTGGCTGCATCGTGACGATAGACGCCATGGGATGTCAAACGGCGATAGCCGAGCAAATCGTTGAGCAAGCATGCGATTACGTGCGGTCACTGAAGGGCAATCAAGGCACGCTCCACAAGGAGATTGTCGCCTACTTTAGATGGGCACAAAGGAGTTGCTTCAAGGAGATTGAATATGATTATTGCGAGACGGTGGAGAAAGATCATGGGCGCATAGAGACGAGATGTTGTTGGGCAACGGAAGACATTCAGTGGCTAGAGCAAAAAGAAGCATGGAGCGGACTGCAAAGCGTCATCATGGTTGAGGCGGAGCGGGAAGTGATTGGAGAAAAGAGAACTATCGAAGACGCTACTTCATTAGCAGCCTCGCCGCCAACGCTACAGAATCACTGCTCGTCGTGCGTGGACACTGGGCCATAGAAAATCAATTGCATTGGTGTTTAGATGTCGGATTTCGAGAAGATGCATGTCGAACAAGGACGGGACCTGCGGCAGAGCAGTGACGCGTCTAAACAGCCATGACGATTAGACGAACTGCTTAGTTGAAGCATCCACCTGAACAGAGGAGAGAGTCACGATGAGTGTCAGGCACTTTACGATCAAGGACGTTGCGAAGTGGTATTAGCACACGGACCGCCAGATGTTTCTTGGCGGCGTGCTCGATGAGACGAACAGCGAAAATATGAGCGTCTGGTTCGGTCGATATGGCGCAGGAGAAAGCAATGAGTGGATCGTCACCTACGACGAAGTGATCTTCGTCATCAAAGGGCGATACACGGTGCGCGGGGAAGACGGCGCGAAGACCGCAGGGCCGGGCGAGGTGATCTTCCTGACCAAGGGCACCAAGGTGACCTACTCGGCCGAAGTTGCTACCCTCGTCGCCGGCGCGACCTATCCCCATTGGCAGGATGCGCAGAGCCGGTCGAGTCACGCGCATATGTTGGACGACTTTCACCCGGTATAAGCCGTGGCGTGTTTGGGACTGGGATAGTAACGAAGAGGCGACCCGTGAGCCGCCCACTCGAAGATGCCGCAGCGCGAGTTTGCGCGCCGGAGCGGGCGGCCGCACGGCTCTTAGCTCTCGGCTGAATCTTCATGGTACTGACAGTGCCGCGACTGGCGCGAGTGTGACGGGGAAAATGCTGTGACGCTGCGCTCGAAGCGAAGGGATGGAACAACGAAAGGCATTCTGATGGCGACCAAGGTTCTGGGGGTGTGCGGGAGCATGCGCGTCGAGTCTTACAGCGGGGGCGCCGTCAGACTCGCGTTGGAGGCGGCGCGGGAGCAGGGCGCAGAAACTCGGCTGCTCAACCTGCGTGAGATCAAGCTCCCTACATATAACCCCGACGAAAAAGCACCGGAACATGAAGGGTTGAAGATGGCGACGGATGGGGTCATCTGGGCCGACGCGTTTCTTCTCGCCTCGCCCGACTACCACGGCTCGATGTCGGGCGCGATGAAAAACTTCCTCGATTTCTACTGGGAGGAGTTCGCCGGGAAGCTCTTCGGCTACGTGTGCGCCTCACACGAGAAGGGACTGACGGTGATGGAGCAGATGCGCACCTCGGTGCGCCAGTGCTACGGGTGGAGTCTACCCTACGGCGTCTCCGTTTACGGCGAGAAGGATTTCAACTCTTCCGGCGAGATCGTCAACGCTCACGTGGAGCGCCGTCTGCGGATGCTCGCGCGCGACCTGGTCGTGTATGGCTCCTTAATCCGCAGCCAGTTTCAAGCTGATCTGGCGGACGGGGCGGCGGAGACATTCGCCGCGCGTTACCGAGCTTAACCGCTCACCGCGATGTTAATCGGTGAGCAGCCGATAGCTTGCTTTCACGGCAGCGATTGAAAAATTGGAAGCGGAAAAGAGGATACGATGTCGAACTTATCCAAGCGCGACGAAGAGTCTATGGCGAATTCATCTGTCCCGGCGCGCCAAGATGTGAAAGGCTTCCCCGCGCCGAGCGAAGGGTTTGTGCTGACGCACCTGCTCATCGTCACAGATCAAGAGAGCTCGCGCGAGTTTTACCGCAAGGTGATCGGCGCGGAAGTCATCCGCGAGCGCGACCCTGTGGTGCTGCGCGCGAGCAACGGCTGGCTCATCATCAACTCGGGCAGCGGCCCGACCGACGACAAGCCGGACGTTGTAGCTGCGCCGCCGCAGAATCCAAACGTCCTCACGAGTTGTCTGAATTTCCGCGTTGAGGACGTGTGGGCAACCTACCGTGAGTGGAAGGCGAGCGGCGCAGAGTTTCTCACCGAGCCGAAGGATCACGGCGGGGAGATTCGCTGCTACATGCGTGACCCGGACGGACATCTCATCGAGGTGGGGCAGTCAACAGGGATTCTCAATCAGCTATAACCGAAAGGAGACAGTTTTATGCGAATAGACATCACGGAAGGGGCGATACTGTCCGATTACGAACTGCCCGATCACACCGACACGCCGCGGAAGCTGTCGTTTCTGCAAGGCGACGACCCGATGATTTTGACTTTGAATCGCGGCGTTTACTGTCCAAAAGACCGGCAGAAGTCATCTCAAAACTCTTTAGGTATACTCTATCCTGTTGCCGGCAAGCCAGCAAAATACCATATGTTGTATTCAGTCGGAGTTTTGAGATGACTTCGCAGCAACTCTTGCAGCTCGCCGAGTTCTCGAAGCAGTGCGCCGTCGGCTTCGCGCGCATTGTGACAATCACGACCGACAACTTCATGCTGTCGAGCGACCTGCGCTTAGGCGTCGGTGCGGATTGGACGTTCCTGCGCGACGAGCAACGAGTCGTGCAGCAGGACCTCGACATCGCGGAGTACACGTCCGCCCCGCACAACCCGCCGACGATCCCGCACAAGTTCGTGCTGGAGCCGGGGCTGAAGGTCTTCAAAATCTACAACGGCTACTGGTACTGGGGCCGGCCCTCGACCGCCGAGTTGCACGCCGACTTGCGCGAGGTGACGCGGCGTTGCCGCCCCGACTGGAAGATTGACACCGAGGAGATGCGGGCGAAATGGGAGCGCGGCGACAAGAAGGAATTTTACCCTTACGGTAAGACGTGGAAGCAGGTGTTCGTCCGCATGAGCAACGCCGTGGACCAGTTTGAATAACGGCACTCACCTGCCGATATTGGTTGTTGAATCGCGTGTTGGGCATTCAGGAGAAAGCTGTGATGAAAAAGTCCCTCCAAGTATTTGTTGCCCTAACAGAGACTTTGTTATCTCGTTGCGTGGTTTCTTTCGGCTTGCGTGTAGGCGATTTCGCGCCACGTCAACTCCGTCGTTTGGCGGCTATCGCTTACGACGGATGCGGCGATAGATGGAACGTTAAAGTTAAAGCATCCCCTAGACATCGGAGAAAGCAAAGGTTACGAAGATAGTTCAGGCAGATGACAATTTCGATGTCGATGAGACTGCCTCACGCCGTCTTCTCGACCAAGTTCTCTTGCGCCCACTGTTTGCACATCTGGCAACCGCCTCCGAGCACGGACCGCGATTGAGCCACTACCCGAGAGAACAAACCATCGCGCCTGACAATCCATGAGAAGCAACCGCGCGGAGCTTTTACCTTTTCTCATTCCCACCGTATCTTTCTGAACACTTCCGGTAATTACTCATAGGGAATTGCATTTGGGAAGATACGCCTGTCATGGATGCTCGGCCACGATGACGGACGAGAAACTACTTCATAAAGCGAGTCGCGGCGACGAAGCGGCGTTCTTGATTTTAAACGAGCGCCACCGCGCGCCCGTCTTTCGCTTCGCCTATCGTCTGCTCGGCTCAACCGAGTTAGCCGAAGATGTGACTCACGACTGTTTCCTCAGCTTAATCAAACGCCCCGCGAGTTTCGACCCACAGCGCGCCGCACTTCGCACGTACCTCTACGCGGCGGCGCGCAATCTCGCGGGTAAGCATTTTCGTCAACACGCGAGCAACACCGTCCCGATAGACGAACTACTCGACGAGCTGCGCGTGCCTGAAAATGAAGAACCTCTGCGTCAATTACTCAACGAAGAATTGTCGGCGGAAGTGCGCAAAGCAGTGATGAGTTTGCCGCCGCTGCAACGTGAGGCGGTCGTGCTGTTCGAGTACGAAGAGCTTTCGCTGGCGGAGATTGAGCTGATTGTCGGGGCTGACATCGGCACGGTGAAATCACGCCTAATATCGCGCGGGAGAAGGATTAAGGAGGTCGCTGTTGCCTTACTTTAAAAGTCACCGAACGGACAGCTACCGCAGGGAGAGTCTACAAATGAGCAATGAAAGAAAATATCTTCGGTTGTTGCGCCTGAACGACGCGCATAAAACGCGCGACGAAAAAACAACACGGCGATTCTCTGAGGCGACACCCGACCGAGAGTTGAAGACGCTGCTCGCGTCGTGGGAAGCACCGGACGTGCCGCGCTCACTCGACCATCACCTGCTCACTTCTTACCGCACAGAACAACGGGAGGCCGCCCATCCGCCGCTCTGGAGGCGCACGCTCACTTCTTCTGTGCCGATACCGCTGCCAATCGCCGGGTTGACCGTCGTCGCATTGGTCGTCACTTCAGTCATGCTCGCCCTACGTCCCTCCCCCGTCATGCTCGAAGCCCTGCCTGTCGCGGCGACGCGCGTTGTCGAAGTGCCCGTCGCGCAAGAGAGAATTGTGACGCGCACGGTCTTTGTGGAAAAGAAGGAGCGTCCGATTCGTAAGAATGAACGACGAGGCGCAATCGCCGCGCGAGAAGCGAACACGGTGGGCGATTCGGCGTCGCGCGCGAAGGAAC
>JACDEG010000052.1 GCA_013816505.1 Pyrinomonadaceae bacterium
TGAAATTACTTTCACCCGCTCGCCGTCGTTGATCTTCAAACGCATCGCCAATTCTGGATGAATCTCGACGTAAGGTTCGGGACACTGCTGGACGAGAAAGCCAATGCGACGTGTTTGATTGCCGGAAAGATACTGATAGACGACGCGCCCGCTCGTGAGAATCAACGGATACTCTTCGTCCGGCACTTCATTCGGCGGGTTGTACTCAATCGCGTGGAACTTCGCTTTGCCGTCCGGGTGATAGAAGCGTTCTTCAAACAGGCGCGGCGTGCCGGGATGAGCTTCCGTCGGGCAGGGCCAGAAGATGCCGTTGTTCGCTTCGATCTTCTCATACGTGATGCCGTAATAATCACAGTTCGCACCGCGCGACGCGACGCGCAACTCGTCGAAAATGTCGCGTGGGCTATTGAAGCCGAAATACTTTCCGCGTCCCATGCGGCGCGCGAGCTCCTGGATGATCCACCAATCTTGACGCGCTTCGCCCGGCGGATCGTTCGCCTTGTTGATTTTGACGACGCGCCCTTCGCTGCTGCACGTCACGCCTTCGTCTTCGCTCCACGCCGAACCGGGCAGCACGACATCGGCGTAGCGCGAACCTTCGGACATGAAGAAGTCTATGCACACGTAAAAATCCAAACCTTCGAGCGAGCGACGCACCATGTTTGTATCGGGCAGGCTGACCATGACGTTGTTGCAGATGGAGAGCAAGCCCTGTATCTCGCCCTCGCGCATCTTATCGAACATCTCGACGACCGAGACGCCGGCCTGCGGCAACTCCTCTTCCGGTAAGCCCCAGACTTCGCAGACGTGCTTGCGATGCTCCGGGTTCATCATCGAACGCTGGCCGGGAAGCTGATCGGCTTTCTGGCCGTGCTCGCGCCCGCCCTGCCCGTTGCCCTGTCCGGTGATCGTGCCGTAGCCGCGCCCCTGTGCGCCGATCTTCCCCGTCGCAAGCACGATGTTGATGTACGAGAGCACGTTGTTGATGCCGTTCGTGTGATGCTCGATACCGCGCGCGTGCATCACCATTCCGGTCTTCGCACGACCATAAAGACGCGCCGCTTGCACGATCTTTTCGGCGGGCACGCCGGAGATTTGCGAAGCAACGTCGGGCGTGTAGCGCGCCGTCACCACCCTCGTCTCTTCCCAGCCGTTGGTGCGCGAATTGATGAAGGCAACATCCGTTAAGCCTTCTTCGATCATGACGTGGAGCATTCCATTGGCGAGCGCGACATCCGTGCCGGGTTTGAGTTGCAGATGCAGATCGCCCTGCCGCGCCGTCGGAGTTTCGCGCGGGTCAACGACGATCCAGCGCCCGCCGTTGTCGCGCTGCTGCCATAAGAATTTGTTTAAGACCGGAAAAGTCTCGGCACAGTTCGCGCCCGCAATCAATAAAACTTCGGCGAACGGAATGTCGTCCCACGGGTTCGCGGCGCGGTCAATGCCGAACGCTTTGTTGTTCCCGGCGGCAGCAGAAACCATGCAGAGCCGTCCGTTGTAATCAACGTAGCGCGTTCCCAATCCGGCGCGCGCAAACTTGCCCATCAAATATGTCTTCTCCGTCGTCAAAGACGAACCGGAATAGACGCCGATGGAATCCTTGCCGTGCTTGGCTTGCAGCTCTGTGAACTTTGAAACCACCAAGTCGAGAGCCTCACCCCACTTCGCACGGTGAAACTCGCCATCGCGTTTGATGAGCGGATAGAGCAGCCGGTCGGGGTGGTGAACTTGCAGGTACGCGGTGACGCCTTTCGGACAGAGGCGACCTTCGTTGACCGGGAAATCGTAGCGCGGCTCGAAGCCGACGACATGTCCCTTTTCGACGAGCAGATTAATGCCGCACTGCACGCCGCAGTACGGACAGTGCGTCGGCACCACCTTGTCAATCACGCGGTCGGCGCGCCAGCCTCCGTGCGGCTCGTCATGCAGATGCGGGCCGAAACGCTCGATGATTTGTTCTAAATTTTCGACTTTTGACATCAACTTAAAAACTTCTTGCCGTTTCTATTTTCATACCACGCAGTTGCGCTGCAACCAATGGCGCGAAACACATAAACACAAGCCCAAACGCCATCAGCCCGCCGCGTGAGAGGTCATAATCTTCAAACATTCTTTCCCAAGAATATTTAAGAATTAAAAGCCCCAGAGCGAACTCAAACAGCACGGTCAGAACCACCCACAGCAAACCGATTGCTAAAAGCGATTTGATTGTTTGAGCGCGCATCCAGCGAATGAGCAGAAAAGTTAGTCCGAAGATCAGCAACATTCCGCTAAAGAAACTGATTTGACGAGCGCGGAAATCTCCGATGAGCGGCGCAAGGAAGAGCGTCCGCAGCGTGCCATGAACGCTTTCGGCGAACATAATAATCAGCCACACCGCCAATGCTCTAAGCAAAAGCATAAAACTATTTATCTTCAACTCTTGAGCCGCCGAAAACTTTTTCATTCGCTCCGGGCAAACCTGCATACGCCAAGCCGCGCATGATGCGCTTGCAGCGCGGGCAGTAATCTTGCAGCGTCTTGCCATCGCTCATTGAATAGTCAAAGCCGAGTTTGTCCACGACTGTCTTCAGATCATCGAGCCACAATTGCGCGACGAACTCAGTGCTGCATCTGGCACATTTCGCCTGCGGCATTTCGCGTGCGCGTTCCTGGTAAAGCTCGACGCCGATTGACGCGGGGCGCTGCACAACGTGGAAGAGCTTGCCGAACGGCAAATAGAAGAGCGTCATAATCACCAACGCCTGATGCGAAAGCGCGATGAACGAGTACATATAGCCTTGAAGCCAAAGGCTTGAAACCGTCAGCATCAAGCCCGTCACTGAGACCGCAATCAACAACAGATGCGGCACGAAGTCGAGCATAAATTGTTGCAACGCAATCGCGCCTCTGTCGCGCAAACGGCGATGAATGGCAATCGCGCAACCGGCGATGACCATCATCGCCGTAAAGTCGAGCGCGTGGAACGTGACCCAAGCCACAACCTCGCGCCCGTCCATCAGGTTTAAGGGAAAGCCAAACAGATAAGCGCGGTAGCCGCGCTCGCCTTCAAGTTTGAAGTGAACCCAGCCGAAGACGAGCGGGAACGTAATCAACGCCGAGAGGACGCAGCCCCACATAATGAGGAAGTGCATTAGCCAACGCGTGAAGCCGCGTTTGAAGATGAATCGTTGCGCGACGAGGTTCGTCGCCACAGTTTTCGCCGTGCTCGCCGTGTTCGCTATTAACTTGTCGCGTTGACGGTAAAGCTGCCAGCCGCGCTGCCAATAAACTCTCGTCGCCGGACGTTGCAACCACATGCTGTAACGGAAAACGATTGCTCCAAACGCGACGACGCTTGCTACCGTGTAACCGAAAAGAGCCGCGTCGTAGTGTTCGAGGTTGCGCGAGCCGACGACGATGAGTACGGTCAGCAGAAAGGACGCGGCGAGCGCGAGCAAGATGGGTCGGCGATGCGTCGGCGCTACAGCTTTCGTTTCCCGTCTAGTAGTCAGACTCATAAAGATTCGATGAAACGCACATCGGCGCATCTTTCGCCTTGACGCATCGGCGAAATTTGAGAGTTCGGTTGATAACTCGTGCTGTCGCTTCGCTGAACGATAGACTTCAGATTTTCTTGACGAATCTTACACTCGCGCGCGCCTACCGTTCAATCCTTAATTCAGCAAGTTAGAAACTCTGCTCAGCTTTTCTTGAAAAATAAGGCATGAACTAGCCCGGCAAAAGTCACTAGCCACGCCGCTAGTGCGACATAAATGAAGTAACGCGGGATGAATAGTAAGAAATCGAGTTTGAGCGCTCTCGACAGTTGAAACGTGCAAGCCGTGTACATCCCCAAAGGGAAGACCATGCCCCAGTATTGGGGATCGTAACGAAGCGGAAACCGTTTATAGATGTGCCGCCAAAAGCCGAGGATGAAGAGCAACGGAATCCACCATGTGCCCGCCGCCCAGAAAAAAAGCGTAAAGCCTTTCAGGAACGGCGTCATCTCGCCGAGAAAGCTCCACTCCGGTGCTGCCAGAATCAGACGCGCTCCGGCCAGCGTCGTAATGGCAACCGCGCCCATGTTGATCCAGTACGGCGGCGTCAAAAGCGTGGTGGTGAGATTAACGAACGTGAAGCGGTAAAAGATGAGCGTGATGAGCAAAAGATACAGCATGCAGCCGACGAGAAACATGCAGAGCGTGAAAAACAACAATGGCGCGCGGTATGCCTCAAAACGATTTGCCAGCAATGTTCCTAAAACTGAAATTGATTGTGTCGCCACCGCCGCGATTAGCCACGCGCCGTTTAAGCCTTTTTCTAGCGGCGGCTTCTCCTCGCGCACCGTCACCGCCGCGAAAAAAACGTACATCACAATCGCCCACAAGACGAGACCGACGAACCACAAGACGGTGGCTACAGAGTCTTGTCCGGTGACGATGATAAGCTGGCTGCCGAGGACGCACGTCCCGGCGACGACGGTGAAGAAGCCCGCCCCACGCGCGTGATCTGTGATGTCCGCCTTGACATGCCCGAAGAAACGCACGAGGCGGACGAGCAACAGCAGCCAGAGCGCAGGGTAAGCGATCAGATTGACGACGAGCAGCACCCACGCCAGCCATCTCATCTCCAGCATAAATGCGGCGATGGAGATAATGCCGGTCGCCATGACGAGCGCGAAGTAGCCGGGAAAAAGATTAGCCGCCGCCTGACTGATCCCGCCTTTTCTTGTTTCCGCTTCTTTCACAATTTGCAGTTATAGCGGTTTGCACTTGCATTGGCACTAATAACGGTAGTGTTGCAAAAAATATTCTCGCCACACAACACGTTGTCTAGTGGGAGGGTCTTGACCAAAAGGTAATGTAGATAAAAAATTATTTGTAACACAACCTCGTCAGGACCGTGAGGGTAAATTTACGCAACTCCTCTGCGGCTTCTCAAAGAAGAACTTAATCCCGCAGATCGCCATCGTCGAGGCGGCTCGCGAGTACTTCTTGACATTCTTGATGGAACGGAAGTGTAATGGGTCAGACTTGCTGATTGAGAATGATCAAGCTATTCAGAGTCGGGTCTGAACGGTTCCGCGCGTAGCGCTTAGTTCGACAAAGGCATGCACCGGAGCCGCTCAAGGTGGATACTTACTGAGATTGTTCACGGCATGCCTGTTGCCGATCAAGTCCAGTGGGAACACGGATTCCGTCACTAAAGCCGTGGACCATTATTAAGGCGGGAACACACCATGGCGGAGAAGTATACGATCCATATTCACGCGATTCCACTGTCAGATAACGACGGAAAACGCAGCAACACGATCACCAAGGAAAAGTTCGATGAAGCGGTCCAGAAGGTAAGTGGCTTCTTCGGACCCGCCGATCTTCGGTTCGCATTCGACCCTCAAAAAGATTGGCATCCCCGCAAGGACACTTCCCTGAACAGCTTGCACAACGGGGGATCCAAGTGGTGGGAGGAAGCCAACGCTGTGGCCGCTGAGCATCGAGGGAAGCTCGTCATTTTCCTCCGATGGGGCAAAGACCAGGACAAACCAGCCGGTAACTGGTTCGCTTACCCGCCCAACACCGGCCAATCCGTGCCGTCGCGTGCGAAGTTGCCGACCGACAACGTAGACTTCGTGGCGATAACCAACCAGTCAAGCAAGTTTGGCTCGGGTGCAGCACCAGTGCTGGCTCACGAGATAGGTCACTATCTTGGCCTCTTCCACACCCATCCAACATGGGGGGATCCCGATCCGAAGGACATAGTTGAGATCGTGAAGTCGGCCATCCCGCCTGCTCATTTTTCTGTACTCTTCCGTTCATCCTGTCTGAAAACATTTACTGAAGGCTATTGCTAATGATAACGGTCGAATGCTTAGCTGAGCGCCGACACCCCCACGCGGCATGCTTGTCGGGCGAGACGCTCACGTGCGTGATTACGCCCCCTCAATATTTTAATCTAACGGGAGGTTTACAAGATAATGAGACGACGAATCTTCATTGTGATACTGGCGGTCGTAGGAGGGTTGCTGTTTGGCGCGACGAATCAGGCGAGGGCGGAACCCATAGTTGCCCTGACCACGCAGAATCTTTTGATCCGTTTCGACAGCACCACGCCGGGCGTGATCACCGGCAGCCCGTCCGTCACCGGCTTGCAGGCGGGCGAATCGCTCGTCGGCATTGATTTCCGTCCCGCCAATGGTCAACTTTATGGACTCGGCAGTAACAGCCGCCTCTACACCATCAACCTGATGACGGGTGTCGCGACCTTCGCTTCCGCTTTGAGCACTCCGTTAGTGAACGCAACCTCGTTCGGCATTGATTTCAATCCCGTGGTAGACCGGCTTCGCGTGGTCGGCAGCGATAATCGTATCAATCCGGCGATCAATCAGAATCTTCGGATTGATGTTGATACCGGCATGGTGGTTGTGGACGGGAGGCTAACCCCCGTGATGGTCGTCTCGCCTCTTGATCCGAACATTGGGGCTGCCGCCTACTCCAACAACTTCGCCGGCGCGACCTCGACCACGCTTTACGACATTGATTTCTTCCGCGACAGGCTCGTCATTCAGAATCCGCCCAACGACGGGACGCTTGTGAGGGTCGGGGAGTTGTCCCCGTTGATGCCGCCGATGGGAGCCGACGTCACGAATGAGATGGTCGCCTTTGATATTTCGGGGGTAAGTGGTATCGCTTACGCCTCGTTGACCTCTCCAACCACCAACTTCTCCGCGTTGTACGCCATCAATCTGAATACGGGTCTGGCCACTCTTGTGGGGCCTATTGGCAGCGGGGTGACGATTCGTGGGTTAGCAGCTCCAATCGGCACTCCCGTCCCCGAACCGGCGACGATGCTGCTGCTCGGCGCAGGCCTCGCGGGAGTCGCTGCCAAAGTTCGTGCACGGCGCAAATCCTGCCCCGGCGAAGAATCCTAGCTACTCATTCAAGGTTAATCACTGAGCCACCTGTGAGCCTATCGCGGCTTGCAGGTGGTTTATTTTGCGATGAAGCAGACGGCGAAAATCTTGGCGATTAAAGCGCCGCTCATTCGGGCGGAGTTTAGGGCGCGGTAACGGGCTCTGTTGCAAGAACCGCTACTCGGATACACTACACATTCTAGGTCGTTCGACGACTCTCCCGATGTCTACTCATGAAGCACAAGTTCGACCCGTTTAAGTGGCGGCACTTCCAGCCAACAATTATTCAGCTATATAGCGGAAGTTGCACGGTGCCCTTTTGCGGCTCACAATAATTTTCGCAACACGGCCGTTTTTACTCGAAATTTGTAATCATTACGAACACCATTCCACGAAGACCACATTATCTCAGCATTACGTCATCCATCATTCGGTGAGCCGCAAAGCGATGCAACTTGCATGATTGACAACTCTCGCTTCAATCACAGGAGTTAAACCACGTGACGCCCGCTGCACGCAACCTTCTTTCTTCTCTTCGTCCTACACAATGCAAGCATCCCTTTCAAATTACGTTTCGCCCCAAAGCCCCCGAACAATTGATTAAGCCCCTTGAAGCAGCACAGTTTTCTTTCTCATAATCCCTTGATAACGTGATTGGTTCGATGCCGTAGCGTAAATTAATTATCTGATATGCCCGCAATCAAAGACGTGCTCACGCTCAAACGGCTTCGGATTGCGAGGTGAAGCTGAACGCCTTTAATTTCAGCGCGGGCAATAGTGATGAACTGTTGCCTTGTGATTCGGAACCGGAGACGCGCTCGGATGCACCGATCATCTCGACGTTGCCGGGCGCGAGCATTTGCAGAATACTCTGGTTGAAGCGGAAGTTGCGCACCGGATATTGAACGCGTCCGTTCTCGATATACCAGATGCCGTCGCGCGTCAGACCGGTGAGCGATGCGGTGCGCGGGTCTGTCGGGCGAATGTACCAAAAGCGGCTGACGAGCAACGCGCGGTCGGTGGCCTTAATCATTTCGTCGAGGCTCGCGGTCGGGGCAGAACTCTCCAAAATGTTATTGACCGGTCCGGGCGTCGGCTCCTTTCCTTTCTCCTTCGCCCAGAAGCGTGTGTAGATCAGATTTTCCAGTACGCCGTTGCGTACCAGATAAATCTTCTGCGCCGGGATGCCGCTCTGCGCAGATTGTGTGCCGGGCAATTCTGCGCGCCACGGATCGCTGTAGATGTTAATGCGCTCATCAAAGATTTTATCGCCAAGCTTCGTCTTGTCGCCCGGCGCTGAAAAGGCGTTGCGGCCTTCATCGGCGTTGCGTGCGAGAAAAGTAATTTGAAAGAAAGAGAGCAGGTCGGCCACCGCCTGCGGTTCGAGAATAACGGAATAAGCACCGGGCGGGAGTGTGCGCGGCGCGCGTGATTCGAGTGCTTTGCGAATCGCTTCGCGGGCGACGCGCGCGGTGTCGAGTTTGGCAACATCGAAATGGTTGCGAAGGAAATAGCCAGAACTGCCGCCGTCCGGCGTGCGCGCAGTAAGGCCGAGACTGACAAGGCTCGTGCGTTCGGAGTTGAAGTTGCCGTTCCTGGTTGCCGAAGCTGCGGTGGTGCCGCGCGCTTGGTGAAAGCCCGCGCCGATCACGTTCGCTTTTTCGCAGGCGACGATCACGTCGTTGATGTCTTTGGCGCGTTTCACCAGAGAGATGTTCGCAGTAACTTCGGCGTAGCCGTTCGTCGGTTTATAAGTTTGTGACGAAAGCGTCGGCAGGTACTCGGGGTCAACGGGCGAGACGCGCGCAAGTTGTTCGGCTTCTTCGACCGCCGCGCGGAGCGAAGCGTCGTCGGTGCTGTTGGTTGATGACGCGCCGCGCTTTTTATCAATCCACACGATCACGCCGACGGTCGTATCTTCGCTGCGACCGCTGGTCGTAAAAGCATTGGCCGCAAAACGAAGGTGCGAATAAATCTCGCTATTAAGACTGACCGATGCATCATCAGCCTTTACAAATCCAATCACGCGGTTACAAACGCTGCGAGCTTCCTTTTCACTGAGTAGCATCTTTCAGAAATCTCCTATCCCCGGCGCACGGCGGTGTTGAGCACGTTAATTTGACGGAAGCGGGCGGGCGGACAACCGTGACTGACGGCATTAGATTGACCGGGTTCGCCCTTGCCGTCGTTGAAACTGCCGCCGAGCCCGTAAGTCGCCTGTCCGCCTAAAGCATCGCACGCGCCCCAGAAGTCGGTGGTGCGCGATTGATACGCCACGTCGCGCAGCATGCCGTTGACCTTGCCGTTCTTCACTTCCCAGAATGTCTGCCCGCCAAACTGAAAGTTATAGCGCTGCTGGTCTATCGAATAACTGCCGCGTCCGTAAATCAAGATGCCGTCTTTGACATCAGAAAGTAGATCGTCGAGCGTGGTATTCTGCGGCGATGGCTCAAGCGAGACGTTCGGCATGCGGGGAAAAGGAACACTGCTCCACGATTCGGCGTGAAGGCAGCCGTAAGATTTCTTGTGACCGACAAGCGGGGCGAGGTCGCGCGTCGTCTGCCAATCAACGAACACGCCGTCTTTGACGAGATGCCAACGCTGCGCGGGCACGCCTTCATCGTCATAGCCGACAGTGGCAAGTCCGCTAAGCTGTGTGCGGTCGGCAACGAAATTTATGTGCTTTGAACCGAACTGGAGTTTTCCGATTTTGTCCGGCGTCAGAAAACTCGTTCCCGCGTAGTTGGCTTCCCACCACAGCGCGCGATCCAATTCCGTCGGATGACCGACCGATTCGTGAATCGTCAACCACAGGTGCGAAGGGTGAAGCACCAAATCATACTTTCCCGGCTCGATTGATTTTGCTTTCAGCATTGCCACCGCTTCGTTGCCCGCCTGCTCGGCTTCGTTCAGCCAAGGATACTTTTCCATGTATTCATAACCCAACCCCTGCGGTCCGCCGAGCGAGTTGCGTGTTTGAAAGTCGCCGGTCGTTCGATCCGCCGCCGTTACCGTAAAGTCAGGTGAACTGCGGATGAGATACTGCTCGATGCGCGAGCCGTCGGTCGAAGCGTAAAACTTTTGCTCGTTGACAAAGACCACGCTGCTGTTGACGAAGCTAACGCCTTTGACGCCGAGCGCGCGTTCGTTCAGCTTTAAGAGAAACTGAATCTTGTCATCAATTGGAACATCGAAGGGATCGCGCTCAAACGAACTCTTCCAACTCGCGGAGACCTTCGGCGCTGGCACGAGCGTCACAGGTTTTCGCTGATAAAGGGCGTTGGCGCGCGCAATCTCGACGGCCTGCTCAGTGATGCGGCGAACCTCGGCGTGCGTGACATCCCTGCTCGAAGCAAACCCCCACGTGCCCTTCACCAACACGCGCACGCCGAAACCGAAATTCTGGCTCCGCGCTACGTTCTGCACCTGTCTTTCGCGCGTCGCCACGGATTCAAAGCGGTAGCGATTGATGCGAATGTCCGCGTAAGAAGCGCCGAGCTTTTTCGCCGTCGAGATAGCCACGTCCGCCAATTGGTTCTTATCAACCCCCGCTGCATCCGCCGCTTCCGCTTCAAAGACCCATGACGGCAGCGTTATCGCGCCGACGGCCAAGCCGGTAGTTTTTATAAAATTGCGTCGTGAAGATCTCATTTACAAACCTCGCTGTTCTGTGAGGATGGCGTCAAATAGTATGCGAAGTGAGTGCACGAGAGAGAAGCCTGATAATTCCTAGACAGTTCTCAACAGTAAAAGACTTGCTCTTCACTGCCTTATGCTGATGTCATGTCTGGGCTCGAGCTCACTTCAAGATGAAGCAACTTTATTACAGAGTGAATAATTGTCAAGAGATGGGTTAAGCTCGACTTTTATCCATTTTGAATTCTAGAGTCCCGCGGAACGCCATCGCCTCTGTAGCCAGCCACATCAACGAATCATTTGAGTATCCGCTCGCACATTCAACGGTGCCCATTGCGCCGACTGAGGCTGGCCACGACTGCCGCTAGTTCAATCGGCTCAATCGGTTTAGGCACGTGCATCTGAAAGCCGGCCATCAGTGCGCGTATCCGATCTTCGGACCTCGCATACGCCGTCAACGCAATAGCGGGCGTGTTACCTCCACGCTCAGCCGGGAGTGCGCGTACTTTCCTGATGAACGAGTAACCGTCCTCCTCCGGCATTCCAATGTCGCTGATTAGCACATCAGGGTTCGTTTGCTGAAGAGTGGCAAGCGCCTCAGCCACTGACCCGACGGAAGTCGCTTCACAGCCGCAGCGCTCCATCACCGCACGCAGTAGGTCGCGCGTATCGGCTTCATCGTCCACGATCAACACCCGCAAGCCGATGAGTTGCGGCGGGCAATCGAACGACATGTTGCCGCAGTTGGTTGCCGGATGCACGCGCTCCATCAAAGGCGAGTCTCTGCGTGTTGCAATGAACGGCAGACTCACGATGAAGGTTGCACCATTGCCTTCGCCTTCGCTCTCCGCGCGCACCGTGCCGCCGTGCAATTCGACCAACTGGCGCACAATTGAGAGTCCCAGCCCGAGGCCGCCGTGAGTTCTGGTAATCGCGGAGTCCGCCTGACGAAAACGGTCGAACACATGGGGCAGGAACTCTGGGTTGATACCGGCACCAGTGTCCGCGATTGTAATCTCGACGTGCGAGTTGACGCGCTCAAGTCTCACCTGCACGCGACCACTTTTGGGCGTGAACTTGATCGCGTTCGAGATGAGGTTCCAGATTACTTGTTGCAGGCGGTTGGCGTCACCGGAGACAAGGCAGACCGATGGGTCAAGCACCATCTGGAGGCGAATGCTTTTTGCCTCGGCAGATGGGCGCATGACTTCCACTGCGGCGATGATGACGACAGATAGTTCGACCGGCTGAACGTCGAGTCGGAGTTTGCCGGTAACGATTCTTGAGACATCCAACAGGTCGTCGATCAGTTGGTTCTGTGCGCGGGCATTACGGTGAATCGTTTCGAGGGCGCGGGCGGCGTCTGCTTCTTTCATCCCACCGGCGAGCAACATATTCGACCACCCGATAATCGCCGTCAGCGGCGTGCGCAGTTCGTGCGAAAGCGTCGCTAAGAACTCATCCTTAAGATTGTTGGCTGCCACAGCCTCAGCGCGAGCCGCTTGCTCACGCTCCAGAAGTCGAGTACGTTCCATCTCGGCCCGCTTCACGTCATCAATATCCGTGTTCGAGCCGATCCACATCAACACGTCACCTGCGGGGTCGCGCATCGCGTGAGCGCGGCTTAGGTGCCATCGATATTCACCATCGGCGCGCCGGAAGCGGTGCTCAATCTGAAACGGCGTGCCCGTATCCACGGAATGCTGCCAGCGGCGGACGTTCTCCTCAACATCATCGGGGTGGATGAACTGCGTCCATCCCCAGTCTATGATCTGCTCGAAAGCGAGTCCGGTGAACTCTATCCACTGCCGATTAAAGTAATTCACGTCACCCTTCGCTGTGGCGGTGAAAATCTTCTGCGGCATCCACTCCGCCATGAAACGCCACCGCTCCTCGCTTTCGCGCAAAGCTTTCTCCGTCAGCTTGCGCTTCGTGATGTCGCGGATGATGCCGGTGAAGAGGTGTTGACCGTCACGTAAGAATTCACCGAAGGAGACTTCGAGGGGAACCTCTCTGCCATCCTGGTGTAAGCCTGGGAGTTCGATAGCTTCCCACCCGATATGTCTTTGACCGGTTTCTATGTAACGTGAGATCCCGGCCCGATGGACATGCCGCAGGAGTTCAGGCATCAGGATCGTGAGGTGCTGACCGAGCATCTCGCGCGTGGGATGGCCGAAGATCTTCTCGGCCGCGCTGTTGACATACAAAATAGTGCTCTCTTCATCAATTGTAATGATGGCATCTGAGGCCGTTTCGGCCACGATGCGATAGCGTTCTTCGCTTTCCTGCAGCGCTTCCTCGGCCAGCTTGCGCGCCGTGTCGTCGCGCGCGACTTTCGCAAAGCCGCGCAAGACACCTGCCTCGTCGCGCAGCGCCGTGGTCACACCATTGGCATAGAAGCGCGTGTTGTCTTGACGCAAATGCCAGCGCACGTCGTTGGTGGAACCAACGCTTGCCGCTCTCTTTAGTTCTTGCTCTGGCGCGCCGTCTCTGCGGTCTTCGGGCGTGAAGATCAAAGCGAAAGGCTGACCCGTGACTTCCGCCTCTCGGTAACCGAAGACGCGTTCTGCACCAGCATTCCAACTGACAATGTGACCGGTCGGGTCAATGTGGAAGATCGCGAAGCCTTCGATCTCTTTGATGAGCATCCGATAGGGCGCGTCGCCGAACAGGTCTTGCAGTTTTGGTGTTGGTTCCACTTAACTTTTCCCGGCTCGCATTCGAGAGCACGTTGCTGGCGTTTGAAGGATAAATTGTGACAAAGCATGAAAGAAAGCAGTAGTCACCCACTGCGACTGATTAGTTCGCAGTGAGACTTATGCGCAGCTACTGCATGATCCATGCTCCCACTGACTGAGCATTCATCGGTTGAGAGAAGAAATACCCTTGCCCGTACTCACATTCCAATCCCTTGAGTTGATCCAGCTGCACTGCCGTCTCCACTCCTTCTGCCGTCACCTCCATGTGCAGATTGTGGGCCAGTTGAATGATCGTCCGCACGATCTCTAAATTCTTAACCTCAACGCTCATCCGACCGATAAAGGAGCGATCAATCTTCAGGGTATCGACGGGGAAGCTATGCAGGTATGAAAGCGATGAGTACCCTGTCCCGAAGTCATCGATGTGCAACTTAACTCCCAAGTCTTTTAGTTGTGAAAGCACAACCGCAGCGGAATCAGCATTTTCCATGATCACACTCTCCGTGATCTCTAACTTCAACCTGTGTGCTTCAAGGTTGGTCTCACGCAGAACCAGGTCGACGCTCTCAACCAGATCAGCTTGCGAAACTTGCTTACTCGAAAGATTTACATTGATGCTCAAGCGCGCCGCGGCGGAAGACTGTTCCTGCCATTCTCGCATCTGGCGGCATGCCTCGTGCATCACCCACAGTCCAATCGGAATGATCATCCCGGTCTCTTCCGCGACCACTATGAACTCCGCCGGCGCAAGGGTGCCACGATGTGGATGCTCCCAACGCACCAGCGCCTCAAAGCCAGTCAGCCTGCCGGTTGACAGCGACATAATTGGTTGGTAGTGAACACGAAACTCCCGGCGTTCGATAGCACACCTGAGATCTGCCTCTAACTTCAAAAGCGCCATCACACGGATGTGCATCTTCTGGTCAAAGATCTCATGCCGTCCCTTGCCAAGCGCTTTCGCACGGTACATCGCCGTATCAGCATCACGCAGGCAGTCTCCCGGGTGGTCATAAACTCCTGAACTCAGGGCAATGCCAATGCTGGCGGTCGTGAAAACCTCATGTCCGTCAACGCTGAAAGGAACCAGCAGGTCCTTCTGGATGCGCTCGGCAATGCGCGTCGCGTCACTGATGTCCTTGATGTCTTCAAGAAGGATAGCGAACTCGTCCCCGCCCATCCGCGCGACAGTATCTTCAGGGCGCAATGCCGTCACAAGCCCTCTCGCGATTGCCACGAGCAGTTGATCGGCAGCCACGTGCCCGAGGCTGTCGTTGACAAACTTGAAGCGATCAAGATCGAGAAACATCACAGCAAACAAATAATCGTCATGCCGTTTGGTCAACGCGATGCAGCGCTTTAAATGGTCGATGAACAAGGCTCGGTTCGGCAAGCCCGTCAGAGGATCATGAAATGCGGCATGCGTCAGGCGTTCCTCAGCCATCTTGCGTTCGGTGATGTCACGCGTCACGTGCGAGAAGCCGAGCAAGACGCTGGCCTCATCTCTGAGCGGTGTGATCACTACATCGGACCAGAAGCTGGAGCCATCCTTGCGCACGCGCCGAGCCTCGTCTCCATACCGGCCTTGCTCTGCAGCCACTCTTAGTTCGCGCTCCGGCTTGCCTTGTTCGATGTCTTCCGGAAGATAGAAGCGGGAGAAATGCTCTCCGATGATCTCTTCAGCCGCGTAGCCTTTGAGGCGTGCAGCTCCTTCGTTCCAGCTAACAACGCGACCTTGGGCATCGAGCATAAGGATCGCATAGTCTTGGACACTCTCAACCAGCGAACGGAAGCGCTCTTCTGATCGGTGCAAAGCTTGCACCATCCGCGCCCGCTCAACCAACCGCCCCACCTTCGCCATCAGGTATACAGGGTCATAAGGCGCTTGAAGATAATCGTCGGCTCCCGCGTGCAAGCCTTCAACGACGCTTGCCGTGTCAATGCGCAATGCACTAACGAGCAGGATCGGAGTCGTGCGCAGTGTGGCATCGACACGAACCAAGCGGCATAAGTCAATGCCGGAGGCGCGCGGCATCGAGACATCGCTGATTATTAGCCGAGGATGTTCGCGCCGTGCTACTTGGAATCCTTCATGCCCGTCGGGTGCAGTGAATACGCGGTAGCCGGCTTGTTCAAGCCTCAGGCTCATCAACTCCAGTTGATCGGGTATGTCATTGACGACAAGTATCGTGTTTTCGGCTGGATGTTTCACAACAGCAAACTTCTCCTAAATCAGCGTTGAACGCTTTATGGCTTTGAGTCATGAGCAAGAGTACTGTCCGGTATCGTTTTTAGAATGCAGTGAGGGGAAGGAACAAGAGGCACCACGTGTTGGTGGTGATTGCTGCGAGATTACCTTAGATGGCAGATTAGGACAATTGATTGGGGAGAGGCGTGAAGTACACAGGCAATGCGCTCCGGGAGAATCAGGGCCATGCGTGGCTGACCCGCGCGATACAGATCTTCCCAGTTTGTTGTTTGGAAGCGTAGTAAATTGTACTGACCTAATTTTGACATTACAGACACTCACCGTGAGCTACTACTAATCTGACGACCGTGCCGCCTCAGTAGCGGCTTGCTCAACACGGCTAACTGCTTGTCGATGTGCGGCGACCGGAGATGCTCTCAACAACGTCTTTGACGATGATCCAGTTCGAGTGGGAATACTCCCTGCGTGTGCCTGGCTTGAACTGCAGATCTCCGCTCGCATATCGCCTAACGGCCTCAACTTGGCTCAACCTTAGTTCCGCGATGTTTTGATCACCTTCAAAGCAGCGATGATCTGATTAGGCAGACCACTGGAATGGCTCAGACGATGAAGCAATGTGAGCTGCGAGCCCGTGTCTTTACGGTAGTCGGCAAGTACGTTGTGATGGGAGCATCAAGCGAGAGACGGCCCCAGTCTACAAGGTACATCACCACGATGGAAGCGAGCCACTTTGAGATCAGCAATTCTCGGTCAGGCTCTAAGTGGCATCCGCTCAATGTTTTGAACATTTGAGTTTTTGCGCTTGTAAAGCCTGCGTGAACAACAGAGTAGAGGAAACAGAGCGCGTTTAACGAGGCTCATGTCACCCACGGTTGACGTAACTTACACAAAGTCTGAGGTTAGAAGCGCAAAAACTCAAAGTATCAAATAGCACACTGGCAAGAACTTACCGCTTCACCGAGAATTGCTGCTTTTGTTTGATCTTGATACCGAAAAACTTTGGCTTAGGTACCTAAGACTGCGTTCAAGAATCAGGATTCAAAAGTCAGCATACAGCAGCGACTACATCTTGAATCATCTCTCACTTCTTGACTCCTGACTTCAGACTTCAGACTCCCGACTTTATTTTCACTTGAACCGCCAGTCGCGCACGTCGATGAAGTGGCCGGTGATGGCGGCGGCGGCGGCCATCACGGGGCTCACCAGATGCGTGCGTCCGCCGCGTCCCTGCCGTCCTTCAAAGTTGCGATTACTGGTCGAGGCGCACCGCTCGCCCGGTTGCAGAATGTCAGGGTTCATGCCGAGGCACATCGAGCAGCCGGACTCGCGCCACTCGAAGCCCGCCTCGGCGAAGACGTGATCCAGTCCTTCATCTTCCGCCGCGCGTTTGACCGCCTGCGAGCCGGGCACGACCATCGCATGGACGGCGGGGTTCAACTTGTATCCCCGAACCACTTTCGCGGCGGCGCGCAAATCCTCGATGCGTGCGTTGGTGCATGAGCCGATGAACACACGGTCGACGGTAATCTCTTCAATCGGCGTGTTGGGCGCAAGGCCCATGTAGCTGAGGGCGCTGGCGGTGGCGCGCCGGTCGGCCTCCGTCGCCCCCGCGGCGGGGTCGGGCACGCGTCCGGTAACAGGCACGACCATGCCGGGACTCGTCCCCCACGTGACGTGCGGAGCGACTGTACCGGCGTCGATCTCGACGGTTTGATCGAACTGCACGCCCGCGTCGCTTGAGAGCGTCCGCCAGTAATTCACGGCCTCATCCCACGCCGCGCCGCGCGGAGCGAAGCGGCGGCCTTCGAGATACGCGAACGTCTTCTCGTCGGGCGCGACCATGCCGGCGCGCGCGCCTGCCTCGATGCTCATGTTGCAGAGCGTCATCCGACCCTCCATCGAGAGCTGGCGCACCGCCTCGCCCGCGTACTCGATGACGTAACCGGTCGCACCGTCGGTGCCGATCCGCCCGATGATCGCGAGCGTCAAATCCTTCGCGGTGACGCCCTCGCCGAGCGTGCCGCGCGACTCGATCAGCATCGTGCGCGGTTTCTGTTGGGGCAGTGTCTGTGTCGCCAGAACGTGCTCGACCTCGCTGGTGCCGATGCCGAACGCGAGCGCACCGAACGCGCCGTGCGTGCTGGTGTGACTGTCGCCGCACACGATGGTCATGCCGGGCCGCGTCAGCCCCAACTCCGGCCCGATGACATGCACGATGCCTTGATCCGAAGAGTCGATGTCAAAAAGTTGAATACCAAACTCGCGGCAGTTTCGGCGCAGCGCCTCAATCTGCTTCGCCGCAATCGGGTCGGTGATGGGCAGACGACGGTCGGTCGTCGGGATGTTATGGTCGACCGTCGCCATCGCTAACTCAGGACGCCGCACGACTCGCCCCGCGGCGCGCAGGCCGTCGAACGCCTGCGGCGACGTGACCTCGTGGACGAGGTGCAAATCGATGTAGATGATCGACGGCGCGCCGTCCGGCGTGCAGACGACGTGATCTTCCCATAACTTGTCGAACAGTGTTCGGGGCATAAATGCAGATTCTGGATGTCAGATGTTAGATGCTAGTAGAAGAGGTCATCACTGACATCTAACATCTAGCATCTGACATCTATCTTCAGACCGCGTGATAGGCGTGGCGCATGTCGACCACTTCGGCAATCGCCTCGACGACTAAGCCGCCCATCTCGGAAGTGTTGGCGACGTACTTGCTCTGGCCGCCGTGCAGGTCGGGCGTGCGGTAGCCTTCGTCGAGCACGGAACTGATCGCTGCCTCAAGCACCCCGGCCTCTTCGTCGAGGCGCGCGGTGTAGCGTAGCAGCAGCGCCGCCGACGCGATGGCGCCGAGCGGGTTAGCGACCCCGCGCCCGGCGATGTCCGGTGCGGAGCCATGCACCGGCTCGTAGAGTCCGACCGGGCCGCCGATGCTGGCCGAAGCGAGCATGCCGAGCGAGCCGGTGATGACTGCCGCTTCGTCCGACAGGATGTCGCCGAAAAGATTCTCAGTCAGCACGACGTCGAAGCGGCGCGGGTTCATCACCAGATGCATCGCACACGCATCGACATACACATGTTCGAGCGTCACGCCGGGATAGTCGCCGGCGACGCGCGTCACCGTCTCGCGCCACAGTTGCGAAGTCTCAAGGACGTTCGCCTTGTCGACGGATGTTACTTTGCCGCTCCGCTTTTGCGCCGCCTCGAAAGCGACACGGGCGACACGCTCGACCTCTTCCGCCGTGTAGCGCATCGTGTTAAAGGCGGAGGAGAGTTGCGCCGCGCCGCCCTTAGTTGCGTTGGTTCTGACCACTCCGCGTGGCTCGCCGAAGTAGAGGCCGCCGAGCAGTTCGCGCACAATCAGAATATCGGCGCCGGCGACGATCTCCGGGCGAAGCGGCGAGCAATTGGCCGTCGCCTTGTAGCAGACCACGGGGCGCAAATTCGCGTACGCGCCGAGCGCGCGCCGCAAAGCGAGCAGCCCCGCTTCGGGCCGTGTCTCCGTCGGC
>JACDEG010000453.1 GCA_013816505.1 Pyrinomonadaceae bacterium
TTTCTGCTCTACCGACCCGAGGATCGCGCGGCGATTTGCCGAGGCCACTTTCTTCTCCGATAACCGGAGCGATGTACCGAGGGTGACAATCCCGTCGCTCATCATGCAATGCTCGGAGGACGCCATCGCGCCGCTTGGGGTGGGCGACTACCTCCACCGCCATCTGCCCCAAAGCACGCTACGAGTCATGAAGGCCACGGGACATTGCCCACACATGAGTCACCCGGATGAGACCATCCAGATCATCAAGGAGTATCTGACCGCCGCCCGCGCCGGCTGAGAGAGAATACGGAAGGTGCATGAGTCGAATGGACGACCTGCTAAACACAGCGCCGTGTGGCTTCCTGTCATTCGCCGACGACGGCAAGATCATAATGGTTAACGCTACGCTGCTGCACTCGCTCGGGTACGAACCCGGTGAGTTGCAGGGGCACCACTTGGAAACCATTCTGCCCACCGCCAGCCGCATCTTCTATCAAACGCACTTCTTTCCGCTCCTCAAGCTGCACGGAAGAGTGGAGGAGGTATACCTCTCGCTGCGGACAAAAAACGGGACGGATGTGCCTGTGCTCGTCAACGCGGTGTGCCGGGCGCGCGAGGGGGTCGTCGTCAACGACTGCGTCTTGGTGCAGATGCGACAGCGCAACCAGTACGAAGACGAGATCCTTCGGGCGAAGAGGGCGGCGGAGGAGGCCACCCTCGCCAAGGACGAATTCTTAGCCGTAGTGTCACATGAGCTTCGCACACCTCTGACGGCGATCCTCGGGTGGGCACGAATGCTGAAAACCGGCACGCTTGATGAAAGCGTTGCGGCGCGTGCGCTGGACACCATAGAGCGGAATGCAGAATCACAGAGCCAACTGATCGAAGACTTATTGGATTTCTCCCGCATCATCTCCGGCCAACTCCGCCTCGACGTGGGTCGGGTCGAATTGGCGCCGGTCGCGGAAGCGGCCCTCGACGTAGTCCGTCCCGCCGCCGACGCCAAAGGAATCAGGCTCCAAGCGGTCCTCGATCCGAGAGCCGGACCGGTCTCCGGCGACCCCGAACGCTTACAGCAAGTTTTGTGGAACTTGCTATCGAATGCAATTAAGTTTACCCCGAAGGGGGGGCGCGTGCAGATTCGACTTGCGCGCGTCAACTCCAGCGTCGAAGTCACTGTGAGCGATACTGGTCAGGGTATTGGCGCAGAGTTTTTGCCCTACGTTTTCGAACGCTTCCGCCAGGCCGATCATACAACGACAAGGCGGCACGGCGGGTTGGGCTTAGGGATGGCGATTACAAAGCACCTCGTCGAATTGCATGGCGGAACTATCCGCGCGGAGAGTCATGGGGAAGGACGAGGCACGACCTTCATCCTGAGACTGCCCGTGATGATCGTCCATAACGCGGAACACCTCTCGGCTGTTGTAACGGAGCAACACCCCCTGGCAGGGGAAGTGAGGGCGCAGCCCGCGGAGTGGGCGAGGCTCGACGGGGTGCATGTGCTCATCGTGGATGATGAGCGCGATGCGCGTGATTTATTGATCACGATATTGGCGCAAAGTGGGGCCGGAGTAACGGCTGTTGCGACGGTCGCTGACGCGCTTGAAGAGTTACGGATAAAGAAACCGGACTTACTGATGAGTGACATCGAGATGCCGGATGAAGATGGGTATTCTCTGATCCGGCGGGTGCGGGCTTTAGAAGACCGGCAAAGTAGGAGTATTCCGGCTATCGCGTTGACGGCGCACGCCCGGGCATCGGATCGACTGCGAGCACTCTCGGCCGGCTACCAGTTGCACATGCCTAAACCTGTGGAACCGGCCGAATTAGTCATGGCCATTGCAAACCTTACGAACCGGGGGCAAGGCCCGTGATGGGCGCCCACGGTATCGTCAACGTAACGGACCGGGGATGCCACAGTTCTAACCTTGCTGCATAATCCACCGATGCACGCCGCCTCTATCGTCGTCATCGTTTTCCTTCAGGCTACGGGGCATATTACTTGGTTGGAGATGCTGCCGCTGCTAGTACTTCTCCTTCAGATATTGCCGTCAGCTTTTCATCTGCCGCCGACTCCTCATCAAGCGATTCCTGAAGTAATTGCGCGACTTCACCCCGACCTAACTTTTCAGCAATCGCCCTCGCTGTTCCGTATCCCGCGATCTCATAATGCTCGACTCGTTGTGCCGCTCCGATCAATAGCACATCAATCAAAGCCTTATTGTCGCTCTCCTCTTCGAGAACTTCTTTGCCTTCTTCAACCAAACCCTGCATCGCCTTGCAGACCTTGCCTGTCAGCTTGATGCCGAGAATCGTTCCGACCTTCTGTAGCCGTTCGACCTGCCCTTTGGTTTCTTCAAGGTGACTTGTGAATGCCTCCTTAAGCGATGGTGTCGAAGCCTTCTTCGCCATTTTAGGCAGAGCTTTGAGCAGTTGGTTTTCCGCACTGTATAAATCCTTGAGTTCATCTTCAAGTACCTTGTCGAGCGAATCTAATTTTGGCATTTGTGTATTTCCTTCTTAAAATGTTGGGTGGATGGATCGGCACGCATCATAACATGAACATGTCGTTGAATCGCTTTCTTGCTCAGTATTGCTAATTCTTCCGGCCTTTACTTATCCGGTGTGTAATCGATCTTCAACTTCCAAGCGGTGTTTCAAGCGCACGGCGAGCGGCGCAGCGGCAGAGGAAAGTCAAACACTCTTACGAAACTTGCCTGTCGTTGACGACGATGTAAAGCGGCGTTTATGTTTGGCGGCAAGTATAAAATTCTACTAAAGAGAGGCGACCAAAAGATGAAAGACATAGCAGATGCGAACACAGAGAAATACACACTTGATTACTACAAATCAATCAACCCTAACACGGACGAGCCGCCTTTTAAGTACCGCAGTAACTATCTTGCCGATGCGCTCGGCGAAGCGTATCGCATTCACGCGGGCGGTGGACTCGCACTCGGCATCAAGGGGGAAGAACAGGATGTTTTCAATCGAGAGGAATTGCTCAGCGCATTGGGGCACATCGCTGCACTTGAGCGCGAGCGTCCGGGCAATGCGCCGCGAGAGTTGGCGGAACAGGTTGTTAGGGAGATGAATAAGGAACAGTAGGATAAATTTAAGGCTTCGATCATGGCGTAGTGGTAGTGTGTCAACTAGGGGAGATGAGCCGCAGGTGAACGCAGAGAGACGCGGATTAAAACAATTACTTTCTGAGCTGCGCCCGTCCGCCTCTCATCTGCGGTTGCTCTTTGTCTCCCCTATTTGAGCCACCACCTCGCGATACGGAAGAAATGCAGATTAATGCAAGGGAGGGCGCATGTCCCTAGATATCAGTGTTGAAGATCAACTACGGCAGTTCTTGCGAGAATCTCGCTTCTCATCACACGGCGGAGTCATCACCGACTTTGATGGAACGGCAGTCCACGAAGACTCAGGAAGATTAAGGACGCATTTACATACGGTTCTGGAGGCAACGAATCGGTCGGCGGAACCGGTTTCGGTTCAGGCGGCTCGGGGGTCAGACATCAACCTTTGATCGGGCATCTGCCCAACTACGCCGCCGGCTACGTTAGAGTTATTTGTCATAACAACTTCCATCCTTCTCCTTAAAGCGCGCTGCGAAATCAAATTTCTGCACGCGCTCTAAGACTTGCTCCGAACCTCTTTAGTCCTCGCTGATTTCAACGCCCTTCTCTTTCGCCGCACGCTTGATGCGGTCTTTGATCCTCGTTACCTCATCTTTGTCGTACTTAGCGGCATTGTCTTTGTGGTTAATGTAGCTCCACGCAGCCCTGATGTGTTCCGGTGAATCAATCGGGTATTTCTTGTTTGGGGGATCGGCGAACTCCACATCACCGTACTTGCGTTCACCCTCCTTCGGTTTCACATCTTCGCGTCGCTCAATCTTCTTGCTCATCGTGTTCTCCTCCCTTCAAATTTGTCTTCGTCATTAATTATATGCCGGTGGGATACGTCTCCGGTGCTTCGCCTTTTTCCCAACCCGCGATGCGCTCAAGCGGCTCGACGGCGCGCGTTTCATCAAAGTGCAGCACCGCATCAAATTGCGCGGGCAGTCGCGCGAGGAAATAATGGCTCGCGCGCTCCGTCTCCGGTCGGTAGATCACGCCGATAGCGCGTTCAAGTCGCGGTTCACTCAAACCAGCCGTCTTATCGTTATCGCGCAAGTTGAGCAGAAAGCGCGGCACTCCGCTCGCGTGGAATAACGCTTCATAGCTGTCCGCGAGTGCCAGACGCACACGCTTACGCTCGGGCGGTGCGTCCCAATCTGAAGCCGCCGTTACTGTGCCCGTATAAGTGCTGAAGCCGACGAGGACGGATTCATCACCGTACCGCTCGCGCACGAGTTGCCCGACGTTCCATTCGCCGCGCTCGCCCATCTCCGTCGCGCGTTCATCTCCCAAGTGAGAGTTATGTTCCCACACGACGATCTTTGCCTGCCGTCCACGTCCTTCCAGATGGGCGACGAGATGATCGAGCGTTTCCGCCATGTGGCGGTCGCGCAGATTCCAAGACGAGACGCGCCCGCGAAACATCGCGCGGTAATACTCTTCGGCGTTTCGGACGAGCCGCGCGTTCTGTTCCGCGAAAAAGAATTCGTCAGCCGCCACGCGCCCGTCCAGGCTCGCATACTCGGTGGCGCGACGGCGCAGTTCGACAAGTTGAAGAAAGGCATCGTTTTCACACGATTCCGTTAAACCGAATCCTGCCGCGTAGCCGTAGGCTTGCGTGTCCTCGCCGAAATGGTCGAAACACGAATAGCGGTAGCGCGCACGCTTCGCTCCTTCAGGATCAATCTTGTCAAGGTAGCCAAGCACCGCTTCGATCGAGGCGTGAAGGCTGTACAAATCAAGCCCGTAAAACCCGACCTTCTTTTCGTCCGCCGCGAGCGCATCATTATGCGCGCGCAGCCAGCCGACGAAATCCAGCACGTCGGCGTTGCGCCACATCCAAGTGGGGAAGCGTTTGAATCCCGCGAGCGCCATGTTGCTGTCGGCATCTTGCCCAACGCCGCGCACATTACGATTGACTCGGTAAGCGTCGGGGAAATCCGCTTCGACGGCGACGGCGGTAAAATTCTTTTCCGTGATGAGTCGCTTCGTAATCTCCGCCCGCGCCGCGTAGAACTCATGAGTGCCGTGCGATGCTTCGCCGAGCAGCACGAAGCGCGCGTCGCCAATCAACTCTATCAACGGATCGTAATCTTTCGCCGCTCCGGTCAACGGGTACGCGCTTTCACGTACCGCCCTGGCTAAACTTCTCGCGTCGGGCATG
>JACDEG010000053.1 GCA_013816505.1 Pyrinomonadaceae bacterium
TGACAACAACCGCGACCTCGGCTTCACGCTCGTTTCCGCGCGCTCGACTGCGGATGTTTACTCGCTCGACGTGACCTCCGGCAAGGTCGAACGCTGGACGACGAGCGAGACGGGCGGCCTCAACACCGAGAACTACCCTGAGCCGGAGTTGGTGCGTTGGAAGACCTTCGACGACAAAATGATTTCAGGGTTGATGTACATGCCGCCCGCAAAATTCACGGGCAAGCGTCCGGTCATCATCGACATCCACGGCGGACCCGAAGGCCAGGCGCTGCCCAGCTTCCTCGGGCGCAACAACTACCTCCTTAACGAGATGGGCATCGCGACAATCTTCCCGAATGTGCGCGGCTCTTCCGGCTACGGCAAGACGTTCCTTAAACTCGACAATGGTTTCCTGCGCGAAGACACATACAAAGACATCGGCGCGCTGCTTGATTGGATCAAGACGCGCCCCGACCTGGATGCCGACCGGATCATGGTGACGGGCGGTTCTTACGGCGGCCACATGGTGTTTGCGATTGCGACGCTCTACAGCGACCGCCTCCGCGCCGCGCTACCGGTCGTCGGTATCTCGAACCTGGTCACGTTCCTCGAACGCACCGAGGCGTACCGCCGCGATTTGCGCCGCGTCGAGTATGGCGACGAGCGCGACCCGAAGATGCGCGAGTTTCTGGAAAAAATCGCGCCGCTCAACAATGCCGCGAAGATCAAGATACCGATGTTCATCGTGCAGGGCGGCAACGACCCACGCGTCCCGCTTAACGAGGCCGAGCAGATGGTCGCCAAGATCAAAAGCAACGGCACGCCCGTCTGGTATCTGATGGCGAAAGACGAGGGGCACGGCTTCGCGAAAAAGAAGAATCAGGACTTTCAGTTTTATGCGACGGTGATGTTTGTTCAGGAGTATTTGTTGAAGTAGTGATTGTAGCTTTCAGTTTTCGGTTTTCAGTTCAAAACCAAAAACTGAAAATTGTCAGAACTGTGTCTTCGTCTTCGGTGCCCTCTGTGTTATTTCTTTTCCTCTTCATTCACGCTAAAGACACGGCTGGCCGCTCATTCCGGGCGGCCATTTTTTTACAAAAATATGACGCTCCGCGTTGAAAGCATGGAAGGTATTAGCTAAAAAGTTCCGCGTGCCGCGTGTTAGAGTAGCAACTCATCAACACTCGGAATCATCCACGTTGCCAAATGCTTATGCTTCAGTCCATGAACTATCTCGGCTTCCCAATAGGGCGCGGCGCTTTTATATGTCGTCGAATCGCGGGCTTGCTACTCGCGGTGTGCGCGCTGTCGGCTGCCGCGTGTAAGAGCGACTACCCCGCTTCGGCACAGCAGAATCGACCCGGCGAAGAGCGGGGCGCGCCGCGTCAGGTGAAAACGGCGAAGGTCGTCGAGATGCCAATCGGCCAGAGCGTGGCCGTCACCGGCGCGCTCGCCGCGCAGGACGAATCGACGCTCAGCGTTAAGGTGCCGGGTCGTCTACGCGTCATCGCGGTCGACCTCGGCAGCCCGGTGCGGCGCGGTCAGGTCATCGCGCAGGTCGAGCCGCAGGATTATCAACTGCGCATCCAGCAGGCTGAGGCGGCACTTCAACAGACGCGCGCGCGGCTCGGACTGGCGCTCGAAGGCACGAACGAGCGCGTTGACCCCGAACAGACCGGCACCGTCAGGCAGGCACGCGCCGTCATGGAAGAGGCTCGACTCAGCCGCCAGCGCGCCGTGACTCTTGTCGAACAGGGCGTCATTGCGCGCGCCGAATACGATACAGCGGACGCGGTATACAAAGTGGCGTACAGCCGCTATCAGGACGCCATCGAAGAGATTCGCAATCGTCAAGCGCTACTCGCGCAGCGCAGTTCGGAACTCGCGCTGGCGCGGCAGCAGTTGATCGGTACGAGCGTCGTCGCCCCGTTCGACGGTATCGTGCAGGAGAAGCAGGCAAGCGTCGGTGAGTACCTCGCGGCAGGCGCGCCGGTCGCTACCGTCGTCCGCGTCAACCCGCTCAGGTTCCGTGCCGAAATACCTGAACGCGACGCCGCGACCGTGCGCGCCGGGCAGTCTGTGCGCGTCACGGTCGAGGGCGACCAGAGCGTTCACACCGGGCGCATCGTGCGTCTGAGTCCGACCATCAGCGAGCAGAACCGCGTGCTGATTGTTGAAGCGGAGATCATCAACAGCGGCAACCTGCGGCCCGGCAGCTTTGCCAGCGCCGAGATCGTGACCAATGATGTCGGGATGGCGGCGACCGTTCCGGCAAGCGCCGTCGTCACCTTCGCCGGACTTGATAAAGTAATTACGGTCGAGGATGGGAAGGCGCGAGAGAAGCCAATCACCACGGGGCGTCGGATGGGTGAGTGGACGGAAGTGCTGGCCGGCGTCAACGTCGGCGAATCGGTGGTCGTCAATCCCGGCAACCTTCAGTCGGGGCAGGCGGTCGTGGTTACTGAGTAACAGTCTGGAGTCTGAAGTCTGAAGTCTTAGAGTCTGAAGTCAAAAGAAACTCTACGAACGGTCTTGTTTTGACTCCGAGACTCCGGACTTCAGACTCCAGATTTGAGTATCTATGCAAAAGCTCGCAGAAATTTGTATCCGGCGACCGATCTTCGCGGCGATGATTATTCTGTCGCTGGTGGTGGTCGGCGCGTCGAGCTACTTTAACCTCGGCGTCGACCGCTTCCCGTCCGTCGATTTACCGACCGTCGCGGTGCGCACCAACCTGCCGGGCGCGTCGCCGGAGGAAGTCGAGTCGGAAGTTTCGCGCCGCATCGAAGAGGTCGTCAACACCGTCGAAGGCATCGATCAACTGCGCTCCATTTCGGGTCAGGGTACGTCGATCATCATTGCCACTTTCAGCCTCGACCGCGACATCGAAGCCGCCGCGCAGGATGTGCGTGACCGCGTCGCCACGGTGGTGCGCGATTTGCCGGAAGACGTGACGCCACCGGTCATCCAGAAGTTTGATAACGATAGCGCGCCCGTCCTGACCATCGCGCTCTCAGGGGACCGCAGCCTGCGCGAGTT
This sequence comes from Pyrinomonadaceae bacterium, assembly GCA_013816505.1. Taxonomy (GTDB): domain Bacteria; phylum Acidobacteriota; class Blastocatellia; order Pyrinomonadales; family Pyrinomonadaceae; genus JACDEG01. Next base: position 3,022 of record JACDEG010000053.1, read on the forward strand.
GACCGAGTTCGCCGACAAGATCGTGCGCGTGCAGGTCGAGCGCGCGGGCGGCGTCGGCGAGGCGCGCGTGGCGGGCGGACTCGAACGCGCGATCAATGTCTGGGTCGATGCCGAACGTCTGGTCGCGTACCGCATCCCGATTACGCAGGTGCGGCAGGCGTTGCAACGGCAGAATACGGACGTGCCGGGCGGCAACGTCGACGCCGGAAAAAGAGAACTGACACTTCGCACGCTCGGTCGCTACGCCGACCCGCGCGACTTCAACGACCTCGTTATCGCCAACATCGGCGGCGCGCCGGTGCGTGTGCGCGACATCGGGCGCGTCGAGGACGGCACGAAGGAACAGCGTTCGGCGGTGCGCTTAAACGGCGTCCCGACGGTGACCATCGAAATCCGCCGACAGACCGGGGCCAACACCATCGATGTTATCAATAACGTCAAGCGCGAACTGGCCCGCGTCGCGCCGCAACTGCCCACAGACATCAAACTCGAAGTGATCCGCGACCAGTCGCGTTATATCGAAGCGGCCTTGCACGAGATTCAATTGCACCTCGTGCTCGGCAGTATCCTCGCCTGTCTCGTGGTGCTCGCCTTTATGCGTTCGTGGCGTTCGACGATCATTGCGGGGGTCGCGATTCCGGCATCGGTCATCGCAACTTTCGGGATGATGCGCGCGCTCGACTTCACCTTGAACAGCGTTACGATGCTCGCGCTGGTGCTGATGGTCGGCGTCGTGATCGACGACGCGATTGTGGTTTTAGAAAACATTTTCCGTTTCGTCGAAGAAAAGAAGATGGGTGCGATGCAGGCGGCGAAAGAGGCGACCGCCGACATCGGCCTCGCGGTGCTGGCGACGACCTTCTCGCTCGTCGTCATCTTCCTGCCAGTCTCATTCATGTCGTCCATCTCCGGGCGCTTCCTGTATCAGTTTGGTATCACTGCGGCGGTCGCGATCATGGTCAGCTTGCTCGTCTCGTTCACCCTGACGCCGATGATGAGTGCGCGGCTGTTGCGCACCGAAGATGCCGAGAAGGGCGGCGGCGGGCACGGCGCGGACGGGGACGAGGCATCTTCGCGGCGCGGCTTCTACGCGCGGATTGACCGCTCATACTCGCGCCTGCTGGGCTTCGCGATGCGCCACCGGCTCGCGGTCTCGGCAATTGCCATCGCCGTCATGCTGTCGAGCATCCCGCTCTACCGATGGGTCAGACAGGAGTACATCCCGACCAACGTTGACGAGGCCGAGTTCGATGTCAACGTGAATGCGCCGGAAGGCACCAGCCTCGCGGTGATGAGCGAGGCGATGAATGCGGTTGAGGACGAACTGCGGCGCACGCCCGGCGTCCGGCTGGTGTTGTCGCGGGTCGGCGGGTCGTTTGTCGGGGGCGTCAATCAGGGCGAGTTTTACGTCCGCATCGCGCCGCACGAAGAGCGCACGCTGTCGTTCACGCGCGTGTGGAATAAGCTGAAAGAAGGAAAGCCGCTTGATGCGTTCCGCGGCAACTACCAGCAGCGCGACGTGATGGAATCCGTCAACGAGCGGATGCGCAAATATTCGCCGTTGCGTATCAGCGCGCGTAACGCACCATCATTCAACATCGGCGGCGGTAACTTCGAGATTGATTACGTGATTCGTGGGCCGGACTTGCAGGCGCTGTCACGCTATGCTGAAGACCTGCGCCAGCGTGCGATAAGGATTGGCGGCTTCCGCGGCCTCGACACGTCGCTGAAGCTGGACAAGCCGGAACTGCGCGTCGAGATCGACCGGCAGCGCGCAGCGGACCTCGGCGTGGATACGTCCGACATCGCGACCTCGCTGCGGTTGATGGTCGGCGGCGACGAAGAAGTGTCGCGCTTCCGCGATGCTTCGATGAACGAAGACTACGATGTGCAGTTGCGTCTGACGGGCCGTGACCGCGGCGACGCGGCGACCGTCTCGCGCCTGTATGTTCCGTCGTCACGCGGCGGCCTCATCAGCCTGAACAATCTGGTGACGATCACAGAAGAGATCAGTCCGTCGCGCATTGATCGTCTCGACCGGCAGCGCGTCGTTTCGGTACGCGGTTCGACGGCGCCCGGCTTTGCGCTCGCGGATCGCCTCGAAGCATTGCGCGCCGAAGTCAGGCAGATGAATCTGCCTGCCGCCTATACGACCGCCGTTTCGGGGCGCGGTCGCGAATTGGAACGCACCTTCTACGAATTCATCTGGGCGTTTATGCTCTCCATCGCGTTCATGTACATGATCCTCGCGTCGCAGTTCGAGAGCACGATCCACCCGGTCACGATTCTTCTCAGTCTGCCGCTCGCGGTGCCGTTCGCGCTCCTTTCATTGTGGGCGATGAACGACACGTTGAATCTGTATTCGGCGCTTGGCATCCTGGTGCTGTTCGGCGTGGTGAAGAAGAACTCGATTTTGCAGATCGACCACATGAACAATTTGCGCGCCGCCGGAATGGAGCGCGGCAAGGCGATTATGCAGGCGAACCGCGACCGTCTGCGGCCCATTCTGATGACGACGCTCGCGCTCGTCGCCGGCATGTTGCCGCTCGCGCTCGGCACCGGCCCCGGCGCGGAAGAGCGTCGCTCCATCGCCATCGTCGTCATCGGCGGCCAGTCGCTGTCGCTGTTGCTGACATTGATTGCAACACCGGTCGCGTATTCACTCTTCGACGACCTCGGCAGCACCGCCCACTGGCGCGCGTTCGCCGACCGTGCCAAGTTCGTACCGAGAGGATTGGCGGCCACCGCGCGCTCCGTTTTCGCCCGCCGGCGCCGCGCGCCCGAAGCCGACGAAGTTGCCCCGCCACCATTTGAAAAGAAGCCGGTCGAGGTGAAGGACGAGCGAGTCGAGGTAGGCGTGGGAAGCGGTGATTAGATAAGCGGTAATAGCTCACGGCAGAGCGAAGCATGAGGCCGCCGCGAGATGCTGATGCTTTACATCACCGTAAAATCACTTCTAGAGCGATTTCCGTTTGTGTGTACGGATTGTTTAGAGGCGGGCATAGCCCGCCGTTGCGAGCGGCGGGCAGGAGCAAAGCCTCTAAACGAAAGATGTTGTACCGTAAACGCAATTGCAATCTGCTCTAAAACTTCCTCATCAGTGCTACGCCGATCACCAATAGTACCGCGCCGAGCGCGCGCCAGGCGTTGATTGGTCGCGATTGGAATCCGATCAGCCCGTATTGGTCGAGCACCAGCGATACGAACATCTGGCCGGCGATGGTGATTGAGACGAATGTCGCGGCGCCCAGCTTCGGCGCGAACGCGGCGGCGACGGCGACGAAGAACGCGCCGAAGAATCCGCCCGTCCACACCCACCACGGCGCCGACGATAATGTACCCCACGCCGGCCACGAAGAACGCAACGTCAGCGAGTAAATCAGCAGCGCGAGCGTGCCGACGATGAACGAGATCGTCGCTGCGAGAACCGGGTGACTCGTCCAACGCGCGAGTTGCGAGTTGACGCCTGCCTGCACCGGCATGAATGCCCCGGCGACGAGCGCGAGAAGAAGATAGATCCAAATCATAATTAAGGGATGAGGGATCGACTGAGGGATGAAGGATGAAGGATGAGGGATGAAGAAACCAGGAATACAGAACACAGAATACAGAACATGAAATACGGAACACGGAGGATACTAGGCGGCATGCTTCCTGCTGTGTGCGGTGCGCTGCATGCTGTCTTCTGGTTTTTATTCATCCCTCATCCTTCATCCCTTATTGAAAGATTCGCTCGACCGGCACGACCGTGACGGCTTCAGGTTTGAGGTCGATTTTATAAGACTGAATCACCTTGTCTTCGTCGGTAATCTCTTTCGGCTTCGGCGAGTTGTAGGTGATCGGCGACGGTTCGTTGGCGAGCAGCGCGTTGCGCAGAGATGGCGCGTCCTTCGTAATCATCACGATGCGCATCCGGTCAGACTTCAAGTGCTCGCGAATCGCGCGGTTGACATCTTCGAGCGTCAGCTTCGCGAGTTGCTCGCGCAGGTATGTATTGAAATCCGTGATGCCGTAATAGCGGCTGTCGAGCGCATAGCCGAGTTGCGCCCCTTGCGTCTGCGTCAGGATGTTCGAGTACTTGCCCAAGAATTCGCGCGTCGCTTCGAAGGTCTCTTTCGACATCCCGTCGCGGACCAGTTTGTCATACTCGTAGAGCGCGGCGCGCAAAGCGAAGTGCGCGTTCTGCGGCTCGACCGGACGAATCCAGATTTGGAAAATCTGCGACGAGCGTCCGAGGTTCGGGTCGGGCGTAAACTGAAACATGCCGCGCGGGAAGTATTCGACGTAAGCATAGTCACCGTAGTTCAAGCCGCGCGCCTCGCGCAGACGCTGGTACAGGTGGCCGTTCGACGAGCGGTGCTGCCCGATGTATGAAGCGACGAGCGCGAGCGCCGGCCAGTCTTTACTGGCGCGCGTCACACTAACGGGGAAGCCCATCGAAATCGCCGTCGCGCGCGTCTCGCGCTCGATGATCTCGACGCGCATCCCGGCATTAACCTTCGGCTGTTCGAAGCGCGCTTTCGCTTCTTTGCCGACGGGGAGTTTCGCAAAGTCTGTTTCGATTCTTTTCGCGAAGTCCGCCGGATAGCCGCCCGCGAGTCCCAATACCATATTGGCCCGCGTGTAGTTGTCGCGATAAAAGGCGCGCACGTCGTTGAGCGTCAGCCGTTCCAGCGAGCCGAGCGTCCCTGTGTTGTGATGACCGTAAGGATGGCCGGCGTAGATGATGTTGTAGAGATACTCCTTGCCGAGTTCTTCGTCGTTGCCCTCGCGCAGCGAAACTTTCAGGAAGTTGATCGCGTTGGTCTTCAGCCGCGCGAAGTCGTCTTCGCGGAAGCCGGGGTCAAGCAGCATCTGGCTGATGAGCGCGTAATAGCGGCCAAGGTTTTCGACGTGCGTCGTGCCGTAGAAGACGGTCATCTCCTTGTCGACCTGCGCGCCGAACGAAGAGGCCATCGGGTACATCGCATCGTCAATCTGTTGTTTGGTCAACGCGCGTGTGCCGCCTTCGGCGAGCATCGCGGCGGTCAACGCAGCCACGCCCTCTTTACCTTTCGGGTCAGAGGCCGCGCCGGTCATAAACAGGATGCGGAACGAGACGAGCGGCGAGCGGTTCGGTTGAAGCACGCTGGCCGGAGTTGCCGGCTTTGCTGACATGGTGTTCTGTACGTTCGCGTGCGCGATTGTTGGGACTAATAAAGAAAGAGTGATGAGTGAGATTTTGAGTGTGCGTCGCATCAGTTGCGGCCCTCCTTGCCATCGGAGTTGGTCGCGGTGCTCGCCTTCGTCGCGAGCGTGATGATGGTGCGGTTCTGGTCTTTGAAGTATTGAGCGGCGGCGGCGCGAATGTCCTCAGGCGTGACGCTCGCGTACAGGTCGAACAGTTTGTTGATCGTCTCCGGCGTGCGGCGCAGGGCGATGTATGGCGCCAGCGCATATGCTATCGCCGTCGAGCTATTCATCGCCATCGCGGAGCCGTAGCGCGTGCGCGAGCGGGTCGCGTCGAGTTTCGCCGGGTTGACCGCCTCCGTCGTGAAGCGTTGGAAGGTCGCCAGCATCTGGTCGCGCACGTAGTCGACATCCTTCGGGTCTTTGACGCGCGCGAGGACGATGAACAATTCGGGGTCGATCTGGTCGGCGAAATCGGGGCCGAGAAAATCCACCTTCTGCTCCTTCAACACGAGCCTTTGGTAAAGCTCAGAGTTGTCGCCGAAAGCGATTGAGGCGAGCAGGTCGAGCGCGGCCTTGTCTTTTTTCTCGTCGGAATAGGCCGGGCCGCGAAAGGCGACCGCGACGTAGGGCAGTGTCGGCGACGGCCAGTCGATGTGCGCCGTGCGGGCCTCGGTCTGCGGCGGCTCGGTAGGGATTTGTGAGGCGTAGTTGCCGCGCTTCCAGTCGCCCCAGTGCTGCTTTGTCAGCGCCAGCGCGCGGTCGCGCGTCACGTCGCCGACAACGACGATAGTCGCATATTCAGGACGGTAAAAGCGCTTGTAGAATTCAAGGCTGTACTCGTACTGATTCGGCATGTCTTTAATATCTTTCAGGTAGCCCATCGTGGTGTGCGAGTAGGTGTGTTTCTTAAAAGCAGTCTCGCGCAGCACCTCGTACAGCTTGGAGATGGGATTCGCGCTGTTCTTGTCGTACTCGCCCTGCACCGCGAGGGCTTCGGTTTTGTAATCCTCCGACGAATATTTGAGACGCATGAAGCGGTCGGCTTCAAGCTTCATCATTTCGCCTAAATCTTCCTTCGAGAAAGTTTGGTGATAGACCGTTCGGTCATCGGCGGTATAGGCGTTGGCCTCGGCGCCGGCGCGCTTCATGATCGTGTCGCGCTGATCAGATGTGTAATTCTCGCTGCCGCGAAACATCATGTGCTCGAAGAAGTGTGCGAACCCGCTTTTGCCCGGCTCGACTTCGTTGCGCGAGCCGGTTTGCACGACGACGTACAACGCGACCAGGTTCGGGTAGTCGGTCGGCACGGTGATGAGGCGCAGGCCATTCGGCAGATCGTCAATCGCGTAGTCGTAAGGGAACAGCTTGCGCTGCGTCGTCTGCGCCAAACCGACCAACGGCAGGCACAGCGCCAGCGAAGCAAGAAGAAGAAATCTCATTTCACGAACGCTCCTGAATGATTTTACGGAAATGTTTGATGGTTACGAGACGCCAGTCAGTATACACAAACAGAGATGAAACGGCAGGCGCGCGGGTTGCACCCGAACGGTGATCGTGGCGTGTGTCGAAAGGTCTCGGAAAGAAGCGTGTTGACGGGCGCAATCAGCGCGGCGTGCCGTTAGTTGGCTTCGACTTTTTTGCCGTCACGACAAAGAAATTATCACGGCGGATGTTCATCTGCTCGAACCCGGCGCGGCTGAGAGATTTCAGGACGCCCCGGTTCGTCTGGCATGATTCGTACGGAATGCGCGAGAACGGAATCCGAAACTGCTTGCCCGAAAAATGCAGCGCCATGCCATTGGCGAGCACGGCCATGCGGTACGCGGCCCCCTTCAATTCAAGGCGCGACAAATTGCCCAACAGGTCTTTGACGGCCATCGAGGGAGGATGCAGCGTCACCCATAAATCGCCCCCGTCTTTGAGCACGCGCCCCATCTCCGCGAGCGCGCGCGAGATGTTCATCATGGGCAGCGCGACCCGCGAAACCACGAGGTCGAAATAATCGCTCGCGAAAGGGATGGCTTCTCCCGACGCGCGGACGAAATGTATCTTCGCGTCTATCCGTCTGCCGAGAGAGAGGGCGTCGGAGTCGATATCAATGCCACACGCGACGCCGCCGGGGGCGAGTTTACTTGCGATCAAGGTCTGGCCGGCACCGCATCCGACATCAAGAATGTGCCGGTGACGATTCGTGACCGGCGGCATGACGTGGCTCCGATGGCCGGGGGTGTTGGCGATGGACAACTCCCGAAGGTGGTACGACTCCGTGTCCGTTTCCCTGTGCGCCATGTGCTTTCCCCTTTGGGTTCTGATCCTGAGTATTGAAATTAAGGATTACGAATTGAATAACATCCCCGAATTTCACCGCTCGCGGACCCAGAGAGGGCGCGGAGAAACCGAATAGACAGCATCATCAATTGGATGAAAAGCTGGGTATGCTCTGCGTTCTCCGCGTCCTCAGCGGTGAATGTTTTTGTCTTCAATCCTCAGTCACGCTACCAGAGATTCAAACCAGGACGGGCGGGACGGAAGCGTTGTCGCCGGTTGTCGTCGGCGCAGGAAGAGCGGGCCGCAGTTGCTCCGGCACGTTGACGACCTGCTGCCAGCCGGAATCGTCGGCGCGCATCCGCTCGGTCAACTCGTCGCGCAGACGGCGCAGGCGCTCAGTCAGGGCGTGCGGATAGTTGTCGATGTCGCGGAAGCGCGCGCGTTGCTGTTCGACGAATGCCTTCTGCTTAGTGATTGACGGAATCGCTTCGTGGCAGCCCTGCTCCCAGAAGGGGACGAGCAATCGCTCGACGCTCGCCGCGCCGGGAATCTCCAACTGCTCGTCGTCAAGCCCGACGTAGTCAGCGACGTAGTTGCCAGACGCATCGACGCCGCGGAAGACTTGCAGGCGACCGGGCAGCGTCGACTTCTCCGGCGAGTTGGACGCCTTCATCGTCGGGCGGCCCGCGATCATGCACTGCTTAAAGATCACGCCCGCGATGCGGTTCACCTCACCGGAAAGCTTCGTCCCGATCCCGAACCCGGCGGCTGCGGGGAATTCGGCGACGATGCGCCGCACGCCCTCCACGTCGAGGTCGCCGGTCAGGACAGGCATCAGGCCGTGCAGTCCGTTCGCTTCGAAGAAGTGCAGGCACCACGCGCCGTGCTTCGCGAGGTCTCCGGAATCGACGCGGAAGCCTTTGAATGCGCGGCGGCGGGCCTCGGTCGAGGTCGCCGCCAGCGCCGCGTGCACTGCGCCCATGTGAACGTCCACCGTGTCGAGCAAAAGCGTCGTGCCCTGCGGGTTGGCGTCGAGCCAACGCTCGAACGCGACCTGCTCGAAGTGTTTCGGTCGCCCGGTGCGCGGCTCGATCTCAGGCTCGTCGATGTACGCGATATAAGCCTGTTGCCAGTAGTGCGCCGCCGTGCCAACCGCCGGAATGTCGAGCCGGTGCGCCGCCTCCATGTTCGACGTATCGTTGAAGCCGCCGACGAAAGCGTAGGTCGCGACATCGACGGCGCGCTCGATGTCGCCGTTGCGCCGCAGAGAGAAGTCGGACAGCCAGCGGTCGCCCGCCGCCATCCGCAACTGCATCGCGATGCTCGCCGTCGTCATCGGCAGATCGAAGGCGTGCTCAAACTTTATCTCCTGCGCCTGCGTCAGTCCGAACGGTCCCGTGATGTCGGCGAACGGCTCACCGGCGAACATTATCGTCGCGGGCCGGACGGCTCGGACGGCGCCGACGAAGTTCATATCCTCGACCGCCTTCGCGAACCGTCCGAGGCCGCCACGGTCCTGTTCGAGAAAACGCATGTGCGGGCGATCTATTTGGCTGTCAACCAGCAGGCGCGTCAACCGTTCGTGCCCCAGACACGGCGCGAACGCCAGCTTGCGTTGCGACACGTAAAAAGTCGCTTCCGCCTCGCTGAGAGGTTTACCGTGGAGGCGCGTCACGTCCTTGTAAGACGCATCGCCCATCGTCGCGTGGTATCGGTCAATGTTCAACATAAGTGAAAGAGGTCTCCTAAGGGATGAAGGATGAGGGATGAATAAAAACCGGAATACAGAATGCAGCACACAGCAGGAAACAAGCCGCCCGCTATCTTCCGTGTTCTGTATTCTGTATTCCTGACTTCATCCTTCATCCCTCATCCTTCATCCCTTTGAAATCACCTTCGCGCCGGCGCGCCGCATCTCTTCGAGGGCGCGGTCGCCGTCGACGGGTTGAAGGTTGACGGCCCGCATCGCGTCTTCGACGGCGCTGACGGCGAACCCTTCGCGCACGGCGTCGAGCACGGTGTTCTTCACGCAGTAGTCGGTGGCGAGGCCGCCGACCCAGACTTCGGCGACGCCGTGTTCGCGCAACAGTCCGGCGAGTTCGGTTCCGTCGAATGCGGAGTAATTGTCTTCATCGCCCGTGCCCTTCGAGACGACGATGATGCGCGGATCGTCCAGAAGTTCGGGATGAAACTCCGCGCCGCGCGTGTTGCGGACGCAGTGCACCGGCCACGTGCCGCCGTGCGCCGCGAAGTGTTTCGTTTGTGCCGGATGCCAGTCGCGGCTTTTGATGACGACCTCGCCGCGGTCAAGGAATTGCTTGATGAGACGGTTGAGCGGCGCGATTACTTCGTCGCCGTGCGCGACCGCAAGCGCCCCACCGGGACAGAAATCGTTCTGCACATCAACGACGATGAGAGCGCGTTTCGGTTCGTTCGACATCTCTATATTTGAACCTTCCTTGAGTGAATGGTTAAAGGCAGTGTTTCAGATGCGCCGGCTCCTGACGCGGTTTACGGCGCGGTGCCAATCGGGTCGCCCGGTGGTTGGGGCAACGGCTCGGTTCGCTTGCGCGTCGCGTCCGGGCGATTCAGGAAACGCTCGATGTCGCGATGAGTCGTGGACCTGTGTGCAAGGACGGCGCGGGGTAAGGGTGGCGTTGCTTGTTCGAGCATCGTCATCAGATTGCGAAGCGCATTGGTCGCGACGGCTCGAACTTGCGGCGCGGCGTTCGGTTCGGCGGCCACGTCCATCAGGCGTGTGACCGTCAAGCTTTGCAGCGCACGCGAAATCGTCGCCGCATACTCATCTGGCGGCGCGTCAATTTTCCAGGTCGCGGCGATCAGCGCATCAACCACGTCCGTGAAATCAGGATTGGCTTTGTGGTGAGCATGAAACTGAATAAGGCGCGCGGCGCGTTCGTGCTGAAGCAGTTCGGTGATGGCGAGGTCGGCGGCGATGGTTGCCGCGGCCACCGGATCAAAGACCGGGTCAGTGCGCTTTGTAAACAGTTCCGCCGTTCCATCTTCATAACCAAACGCGCGCGGCGGAATCAGATCAAGGATACGCACCGGAATCAACAACTCGTCAGGCTTGAGCGTGGCGACGATGGCGGCGAGCGCGGCGCGTTGTTGAATCGCCGGGACGATTTCACGGACGCGCGCCGGGTCAACTCCGTCGTCGGTCCGAACGGCGTAGCTGTAGTAAACGCCGCCGAGTGATTTCGCGGCGGCCTGAAGTTGATAGCGGTGATGCAGGTAGAGCGGCAGCAGTTTCGCTTCGAGCGACGAGAGCGGCGCGCCGCGTCTGATGTTGCCGAGGCCGAACTGTGTGAGTCCGACGCGCCGCACCACCAGCGCGTGATTGAGCGCCGCGACGGGGTCGGGGCCGTTGTCCCACAGATTCGCCAGAGGGTGCGCCGCGCCCGCCGGTCGCGCGTCCTGGTCGGAGAGAAAAAGCATCCCGGCCGCCGTCCCGCCGCGCAAAATCTTTTCAAGCATCGCCGCCTCGTCCGCGCCGGGCGCGGGCACTGAATAGGCGTAGCTGATCGCGAACTTATCGTAAGCACCGATGCCGACGGCGTAAGCATTCGCGAAGTCGAGACGACCATTTTTGATCTCGACGAGCGGCGCGGGATAATCCATCACAGAGGCGCGACCGTAGGTGCTGGCCGCGAAGTTGTGCGCGAGTCCGAGCGTGTGCCCGACCTCGTGCGCCGAGAGTTGTCGGATGCGGGCCAGCGACATCGCCTCAGAGACGTTCGCGGCGTTGTCCGGCAACAGGTATCCAACATCCGGCAGCAACGCGAAGTCGCACCCGCCGGCGCGCAGACCGTGGTTCGCCGCTTGCCCACGATACTGCGGAACGAGTCCGGTGCCGATCAAGTAGTCTTGACGCGCGCGTTGCGAGTCGAGCGTGACGTTGCCCTTGATGATCTCGCCGCTGCGCGGGTCGACAATGCTGTTGCCGTAGGCCCAGCCGCGCGTCGAGCGGTGAACCCACATAATCATGTTGTAGCGCACGTCCATCGGATCGGCGTCCGCTGGAAGCACCTTGACTTGAAATGCATTGCGAAACCCGGCGGCCTCAAACGCGGCGTTCCACCACGACGCGCCTTCGACCAGAGCGTTGCGAATCGTCTCCGGCGCGCCATTGTCGACATAGTAGATAATCGGCTTCACCAGATCGGAAACAGTGGCCGCCGGGTCGCGCTTCTCAAGACGGTGGCGGACGATCCAGCGCTTCTCAAGTTGTTCGGTGAGCGGCGTCGCGTAGTCGTAGAAGTCGATGGCGTTGACGCCGACACGCGGATCAAGTGGTCGAGGCCGATAAGTCGCATCCGGCAATTCGACGAACGAATGATGCTGGCGCACCGTCAAAGCGCGCGGCGCGGGAACCGTCTCGCGGACGAACGCGCCGGGCATCTCGTCGGACGCGAAGGTAAGCGTCGTTTCGATTTCGGTGTTTTTGGGAAAGCCCTTTGTCTTCGGCAGGTAGAAGGCGCTCCGCGATTCGTCGAACGTAAAGCGGCCCTGATTGGTTTCGCGCAGGCGATTGATGACGTCGTGCGCGTCGCGCATAAAGAACGCGGTGGCGTCGACCAGCACCCGGTCGCCCTCCGTCGCCTCGACCTTGAAGCCCCACAGCACCGAGCGCGCAAACGACTCTTCGACCGCGCGGCGCTCCGCCGTGTTGTCGCTGAGCGCACGATACCGGTAGTTCGGTTTGACCATCAGCACCTTCGGGCCGACGCGCTCGAAAAAGACGACGTGCGTCTCGCCGAGCTGCCCGCGGTCAAGGCCGATAGGATTTGACCCGACGCCGGTCGGCAGAGAGATTTGGTACAGCATCTCGGCGTTCCAGCGCGAAATCTCCATCCACATCTTCCCGGCTTCCGCGTCCCAGTAGAGTGGGATATGCCCATCGATCTGTTGGAGCTTCGCCGTTTTTGCGGTGATGGTTTGGCGGGGCGCATCCCGCGTTGTCTCCTGCGCCGCGACGGTGAGCAGCAGGAGCAGCGCGAGCCAGAGCGATAGCAGCAGGTGTCGCATAGAGTCGGATGTCCTAGTCGATTAGTGCCGGTCGTTGAAGATGACGGACCGGACCATGTGTTACGCCTACGGACCCCATGATACTCTAAATATGCGGGCAGTCTCACGCCCCGAAGCGACCAGCCGCACACGCCGACCCGCAGGCAGGTGTGGGCCGGTTTTTAGCGACACTATGAGCTTATGGTCGCGATCAACCAACTCGGAACTTTCGATGTGGAAAATTACGGCGACTTGCCCTAGCTAAAACAATCTAACCAAATCACATTGGCAAACCACCGGCACACCAAATAATTATGGGCAGCTATACATCTGCCCATAAGCTTTTGATTTTAATGGCGGCCGGCAGTCAGAGATAGAACCGACGGATAAAGGTTTTGCAGAATATGATGGTGATCTCGGCTGAGTGATGTTGAGTTAGTTTGAGTATGCTCTGATTAGACTTTCCAAACCTCGTTATTACTTCCTGCGTGGCTGAGTTATGTTTAGTTCGGCTGAGTAGGCACACATTTGGCACTCCAAAGCCTGACCTCGCCGCTGCCGCCCGCGCCGAGTTTTCTCAGCACGCGATGGTGCGAATGTTTGAGTCGGCGGCACGCCTTTCGTTCGTCGCTTTGTTTCTTACTGTGGCAGATCGACAGGCCGCACCAAGTCTTGAAAGCGTGGGTCTGAGCGAATGGGGTCATAGATGGTCACGTTCCAAGCCGCCCAGCGATTGGCACACTCCATTTGCTTTTCATTTTAGCGTCTGAAGGTAATCAAGCCACGTATTCAGCATCATCTGATCTTCATCCGAAAAATGAGTAAAATGCAACCCGAAGCCCATCGTAGGAAGGTAGTAAACTACTTCGCCCCACATGTGAATACTTACCCCTTTCGGCAACTTAATGATGAGTTTCATCGGTCCATCGTCCGGCTCTTCAACTTGGGCTTGCACGAAACATCCCTTTACGGTGCCGTTAACGACGATTCCAATATGGGAGCCTGATGCCGTTTCCCACTGCGCATGAAGATGCGTGTCTACGCGCTCTGATTTCCTCCGCTCTTCCATAATTGTTAGCTCCTAAGTTTAGTATTGCATGAGCGCCTAAAGAAGATAACAACTTTGGGCAGGTTACTGTGCATCTGAGTTCGCCCGCTCACCGATAAGCTAAAACTGACAACCTTCAACCGCACAACTCAGCCCATGTGGTCACGCCTGAATCAACTCATTCGATAATGAACCCGCCAATGGGGAGTGTTCTGCTCTTTATTATTTGGAATTCTCAGCAAATGTGACACGGTTTATTTCGTGCAAGGTGGTAAGCCCGGCAAAGAGTTTTTGCAATGCTGATGCACGCAAGCTTGATAGCCCTTCGGCTTCGGCGGCGCGCCGTATCTCCGAAGCAGGCCGGCGTTCGATAATCATTTCGCGGATGTTGTCCGTCAAGCCGAGCAGTTCGTGAATGGCCGTGCGCCCGCGATAGCCCGTGTGGTTACAGGCGTCGCAGCCGATTGATTGATAAAAGATGCGTTTGCCGTATTCTTCAAAACGCAACTTCGACTGGAAAAATTCTTCTTTAGACGGGCGATATGGTCGTTTGCAAACGCCGCATAGCAGGCGCAAGAGGCGCTGCGCGAGCACGCAGTTCAGACCCGATACGAAATTATATGGCTCGACGCCCATGTTCAGGAAGCGCCCGATCACGTCAATCACGTTGTTAGCGTGCACGGTCGTAAACACGAGGTGACCTGTGAGCGCGGATTGGATGGCGATCTGTGCGGTTTCTGAGTCGCGGATTTCGCCGACCATGATCTTGTCCGGGTCGTGGCGCAAGATGGAACGTAGCCCGCGCGCAAACGTCAGTCCCTTCTTTTCGTTCACCGGAATCTGTGTAATGCCCTTCAATTGGTATTCAATAGGGTCTTCAATCGTGATGATTTTTTCTTCACTGTTTTTGATCTCGTTGAGTGCCGCGTAGAGGGTCGTCGTCTTACCCGATCCGGTCGGGCCGGTGACAAGCACCATACCGTAAGGCTCGGCAATGTAATTGCGAAACTTTGCTAAGTCCTCCTCAGAAAAACCGATCACGTCAAGCGTCAGATTGCGAAACTCATCGTTAATTTGCTCCTTGTCGAGAATACGGATTACTGCGTCCTCGCCGTGCGCGGTCGGCATGATGGAAACGCGGAAATCAACGTTGCGACCTTTGTAGCGCACGCGGAAGCGTCCGTCCTGCGGCACGCGCCGCTCGGCGATGTCGAGTTCGGACATCACCTTGATGCGCGAGATCAAAGTCTGGTGATGAGCCGAATCAATCGGATCAACTTTCTCATAAAGGGCACCATCGATCCGAAACTTGACATAAACTGCCGTATCGCCCGTCTCAATGTGGATGTCGGAGGCACGCGACTCTATGGAATTAAAGATGATGGTGTCAACGAGCTTGATGATCGGCGACATCTCAGCGTCAGTCGCAAGCCGGTCAAGGTTAAACACCTCCTCGCCCTGCTCGGTCTCTTTGACGAGCGAGATACGGAAATCCGAGGCCGCCTCTTGGAGCACACGCTGCGTTGCATCACCTTTGCGCAAGACAAGCTCAATCGCCCCGGCCGTCGTCACATAAGGCACAATGCGAGTTTGTAGAGCGCTTGCCAATTCATCCATTTGCTGCAAATCCGTAGGATCGACGATTGCAATATGGAGCCGCTCGCCAACTCTACGTAAAGGCACGAACTGGTAGCGTAGCATCAGCTCGACTGGAACCTCATTCAGAAGATCATTATTTATTGGCGAACTTTCCTGTAAAGGAAATAGATCAATGTAAGGATAGCGGTAACGCCGGGCCAGGTCTTGTGCTTCACGCACCTCTGGCGGCTCTTCGGAAGAAGTTGCCATTAGACCCGACAACCAATCATCAATAGCTTCAGCTAGTATGCCGCTCACTTCATCGGATTCTTCCTCAGACTTTTGCCAAGGTTCTATCAGTGCGGCGCTATTCGGTCTTTCGCTATGAGAGGCGACTGGTTTCGGAGTTTTATCAGCTCCTTTTGTCATAACTTACGGTTAAATCCGATACAGGATCGCGAAGTGCGGATAAAGTTTATGTGAAGATTACGGGTAGATTACTGGCATGGTGAACTGGGGCTTGCCCGCAGAATTAGATTCGCAGATTTTCATGGAAGCGTCAATGCGTATCGACGTAATGCCTCAGTCTTTGGTGGAAACTGATTGACAAAGAGGCGGGATGAGCGGTACTGAGCAGGTGCTCATGTATCAACCTGCGAAGAGCCACGATCATGGTGTCAATACTTGCTCCGGGTGTTTGGAGAAGCAACGCGAGATTGACCGCCTTAAAGATGAGGTGACGCGCCTCAAGGCTCGCTTGCGACTACGTGA
>JACDEG010000454.1 GCA_013816505.1 Pyrinomonadaceae bacterium
GGCGTGGGTGGCGGATGGTGAGGGATGTGGGGGCGAGTTGGTTGCTGCTGGTGCCGGCGCTGGCGGCCTTCGCGATGTACTCTCTGGTTCATGTTGAAGAGAGGTTCATTGGATCATTTATGGTGCTGTTGTTTACGGGATTGTTTTCCAGCGTGCGACTGCTTGAATCGCAAGGGTCCCGGCGGTTAATTCAATGTGTGATGATTATCATTGTGGCGATGTTGATGCTGACCATCGTTCCATCAAGCGCGAGAATGGCTTACGTGGCGGTGCGACATCTTATCTGGGAAGAATCGCCTGATATGAATTGGCAGGTTGCTGAAGGGTTGAAGCAGATGGGAGTCCAGCCCGGTGACAAGGTGGCGACGCTCAATACTTCCATTGGACCTCCGGGCTATCTGGGAAACACAAGGTCTTCGGACAACATGAGATGGGCGCGGCTGGCCAGGTTGCAGATCGTCGCTGAGGTTTACTCGCGAGAAGGTAAGAATGATTTTTGGAAGGCAGATGAAGCGGTGAGGCGGCAGGTGAGCGAGGCCTTTATCCAAGCTAAAGCAAAGATCATAGTGGATGATAAAGTGCCGAGCTGGGCTGTTACAGAAGGTTGGCAGCGGATCGATGAGACCGATCAGTATGTTTATTTCTTACCGCAGTAGACGACCGTCATGGTTTTGATCCATAACTGTTGGGGGTTCACGTGAAAGCAATTAGTCCACTTCTTCATCAATTACCAAGCTACGAGAACAGTACCGCTACCTCGTTTCGATTGAGCGTGCTGGTGCCGGTCTATAACGAGCGGCACGTCGTTGAGGCAAGTCTGCGTCGGGTGCTGGCGCTCGAAGATGAATTGATTAGCAGCCTTGAGGTGATCGTGGTCGATGACCGCAGCACAGACGGGAGTTGGGAAATCCTTGAGCGAATAGCTGCTGGAGATGAGCGTGTCATGCTACTGCGGCACGAGCACAATCAGGGCAAGGGGGCTGCCATTCGCACGGCCATCTCACATGCGACGGGTGACATCAGTGTCGTCCATGACGCTGACCTCGAATACAACCCGGCGGACATTCCGTCTTTGCTCGTGCCGTTCGCCACCGAAGGCGCGGATGCGGTGTTCGGCTCGCGCTATCTTTCGGCCCCCTATCGCCGAGCGTTGATGCATCGGCACACCATGATCAATAAGACGCTCACGTTCTTAAGCAACTGGTTAACGGACCTGAATCTGACCGATCTGGAGACCTGTTATAAGGCGGTCAACACCATACTGCTCAAGTCAATTCCGTTGCGCAGCGATGACTTTCGATTCGAAGTTGAAATCGTCTTCAAGTTGGCGAAGCGCCGGGCGCGCATCTTCGAAGCGCCGATCCGTTATCTGCCGAGGTCTCAAGAGGAAGGTAAGAAGATTCGCGCCCGCGATGGCTTGCTGGCATTAATGGCGATGGTTCACTTCGGACTGATTGATGATCTGTACAGGGAAGACGGATACGGCTCGCAGTACCTTTTAGAATTGGAGCGCGTACGAAGATTCAACCTCTGGGTGGGTGACACGTTGCGGCCCTACGTCGGTGACCGCGTGCTGGAAATCGGCGCCGGCATCGGGACTTTAACCAACCAGCTCATCCCGCGCGCTTTGTATGTCGCGTCGGATATCAATCCGTACTATCTCAATTATCTGTGTTCGTACTCTTTCGGCAAGCCTTACCTGCATGTGCTGAACATTGATGCGTGCAATCCGGACCACTTTCGGGGCTTAGAGGAGCAGTTCGATACGGCGCTGATGATCAACGTGCTTGAGTATGTGCCCGATGATGGGCAAGCACTGCGAAATCTGTGGTCGGCGCTTGAGCCAGGCGGGCGGGTCATCATCCTCGCGCCGCAGCATCCGAAGTTGTACGGCACGCTGGACGAAAGCTTGAAGCGCCGCGAGCGGTATACATCTGCGAAGTTGGAGCGAGCGCTAACCGAAGCCGGCTTTCGTGTGGCAGAGGTGTTGGACTTCAACCGCTTTGCTGTTGTCGGATGGTGGCTGAACGGCAAACTGCTGCGTCGGAAGAAATTCTCGCGCGTGCAACTCAAAGTCATCAATACACTACTGCCGGTTCTGAGGCGAGCAGACAGCCTCTGGCCTTGGAGAGGCCTCAGCATGATCTGCGTCGGGGTCAAGGACTGAGCCGTAGGATGCGGCGCTTCTACTTCCAAAGAATAAAAACTCGAGGCGGGATTTGAACAGAGACTTCGACTGCTCGCACGCTGATCGAGTCACTCCCGCTCGATGGGTGATTTTCATTTGCACAACTCACCCCGACTCCAAATAATTTCATTAGTGGACGGCGCCCTCGGACGGATCGCACAACGGCGCGGCTGGTCAATTGCCCTGGTTGGACTCGTCGCATTTGTGATGAGCGCGTCCTTTTCACTATTCGTGCGGATGCCCCAACCCAAAATTCATGATGAGTTCAGTTATCTTCTGGCGGGAGATACTTTCGCGCACGGGCGGCTGACTAATCCGCCACACCCGCTGTGGATTCACTTCGAGAGCATCCATATCATCCAGCAGCCGACCTATGCCTCGAAGTACCCTCCGGGGCAGGGGCTGATGCTGGCAGCCGGCCAAGTGATCGGTGGCCATGCGATTGTCGGCGTGTGGCTGGGCACGGCACTGGGGTGTGCGGCAATTTGCTGGATGCTGATGGCATGGATGCCACCTCGTTGGGCACTGCTCGGTGGTTCGCTTGCCGCGCTGCATCCGCTGATCTTTCAGTGGGGCCAGGGCTACTGGGGCGGTGCTGTCGCGATGGGAGGAGGAGCGCTGGTGCTCGGCGCATTCCGGCGCATTGTGAAGCGGCCACGTGCTGTCGATGCTCTTCTGATGGGGCTTGGGATGGCGGTGCTGGCAAACAGTCGACCATATGAAGGGATGGTCTTAAGCCTGTTGGTGATGGCCGCGCTACTGGTGTGGCTGGTGGGCAGGGATGGCCCATCAATACGCGTTTCACTCCGGCGCATAATGTTGCCGGTCTCCGTCGTCCTTGCGCTGACGGCGGTGGGAATGGGTTATTACAATTGGCGCGTCACCGGCGATGTACTCCGCATGCCATATATGGTGCATGAAGAGACCTACGGTGTGGCGCCGGTTTTACTTTGGCAGCAAGTTAGTCCTCAGCCGGCGTATCGCCATAAGGAGATTCGCGACTTTCATATGACCTGGGAGCTTCCAACCTTCACGGCGGCCCAGCGTTCAGTGACAGGGTTAGCGTATCGAAGCGTGCTGAAATTTTTGACCCTGACCAATGCATATTTTCGGCCTGTTCTGCAACTGATCCCGCAAGGGTATCTGTTGCGGACTCGTTATCAGTTTATTGTATCGGTGATCCTACAGTTTGTTGTATCGGTGGCCTTGCTGGCGGCAATGCTATGGGTGCTCAGGAGGGACCGTTGGATGCCGTTCGCGCTGCTCGGATACTGCCTGTTTATGGTGGCGCTTCTCCTGGAGACTTGGACACAAGCTCATTACGCGGCACCGATCATGGGCCTGGTGTTTGTGATTGTGCTTCAAGCGATGCGCCATTTGCACCTCTGGCGGTGGCGCGGCAGACCAATCGGGCGGTTGGTGGGATATGGGATTCTAGTGTTGTATGTGGTCTCGTCTGTGATGGCTGCCGCGCGTCTGACACGGATTGATGAGGAGGGGTGGCGCCGTCAACTCTTACATCGGGCGAGTATCGTTGCGCAGTTGAAACAAAATATATGGCGGCATCTCGTGATCGTGCGGTATGCACCCGATCATGAGTCGTTAGCAGAGTGGGTGTACAACGATGCGGACATTGACAGCGCGAAGGTGGTTTGGGCGCGGGAGATGGATGCAACACAGAATCGCAAGTTGCTGGAGTATTTCAAAGACCGGCGTGTATGGCTGTTGGAGGCGGATGCAGCGCCGCCAAAGCTTGTTCCATACTCCGTCCGAATTGATGACACAGAAGATCGTGTTAGAGTGCCTTTGGACATCAGGACGGCGAGCCTGATGAGTAATCAATAAACCGGCATTCAAGGCCTTGCTTAACTTCTATCTCGGGATCGAGTATGGTTTAACGCGACCTTGGCTGAAGATGTCAGGTATCTCTCCAATCTCTTTGACCGCTCACACGTATGCCCTGTCAGGTCACATCCTTTCGTTCACGGTGATCATCTTTAATGAGCAAAACAAGATTAACAGTTAAGACTGCTCCAAAGCCGAAGGAGGCAGCAGTTCCGATACAGACAGCTGATGGGCCCGCTCTGGAACTGTCCATTGTCATGCCGTGTTTGAACGAAGCGGACACCTTGGAAGTTTGCATTCAGAAAGCCAAGCGATCATTGCATGAGCACCATATCGGGGGCGAAATTATCGTCGCCGACAACGGCAGCGCGGACGGATCTCAAGCCATCGCCACTCGTCTGGGGGCGCGCGTCGTCCACGTTGAGGCCAAAGGATATGGCAACGCCCTCATGGGCGGCATTGCTGCCGCGCGCGGCAGGTTCATCATCATGGGCGACGCCGACGACAGTTACGACTTTCTGGAGGTCCCTAAGTTTGTTGAGAAGCTGCGTGAAGGATTTGATCTGGTACAGGGTTGTCGATTGCCCGCGGGTGGAGGCACGGTGATGCCCAGCGCGATGCCGTTTTTGCATCGCTGGTGGGGTAATCCAATGTTCTCGCTGATGGCTCGGACGTGGTTCCGCGTGCCGATCCACGATGTGTACTGTGGATTACGCGGTTTCACAAGAGAACTTTACGAACGGCTCGACCAGCGCTGTACGGGAATGGAATTCGCGACTGAAATGATCATCAAGTCAAGCCTGTCCAGAGTGAGGATTGCAGAAGTCCCGATCACGCTCCACCCTGACGGCCGCAAGTCGCACGCGCCACATCTTAAAACGTTTCGCGACGGTTGGCGCACGCTCCGCTTTTTCCTGATATATAGCCCGCGATGGTTGTTTCTCATTCCGGGAACGCTGTTCATTGTGTTAGGTTTCATTGGTTACGGCTTAGCGATGCCGGGCGTAACATTGAGGGGAGTGAGCTTCGACGCGCACACATTGCTGTTTGCCAGCCTCGCTATTCTTATGGGCTATCAATCGATCCTCTTCGCGATTTTCTCCAAAACCTTTGCGATCAGCGAAGGACTGTTGCCTGATGACTCCCGGATGAATCGCTTCTTCGAAGTCGTTAATCTCGAAAGGGGACTGGTCATCGGCGTCGGAGCGTTGCTGATTGGTCTGGCGCTACTGC
>JACDEG010000455.1 GCA_013816505.1 Pyrinomonadaceae bacterium
CGAAACGCCGGCGTCTGAGTAGGTGATGGGGTTGGGCATCGCTCGTAGCTTTCAGCAATCAGCTTTCGGCTTTCGGCAGGAACAGTCACTTCGGTAAATCCAACTGATAGCTGAACGCTGATCGTTCACAGCTTAATTTCCTTCTTATTCGCCGCGCTGCTTTTTTTCGTCAGCCGTTCCTGAATTGCTTTGACCCGATCTTCCGCCTCGGCGCGCGATTCCTTGTCGAGCGTGAATGTGATGGTCAGATGGTCACCGTCGCTTGCACCTTTGGGGAGCAGTGATGCAGGCACGTCAATCGAAATCCCTTCGTCGTCGCCGACGAGGACGACGGCCATCTCGTTGTCTTCGATCCGGTCAATCACGCCCCGTGTCTTCGACGACGGGGCGCGCTTCGGTGTGTCGTCTGTCATCCCTCACCTCGAAAAGAAAGTCTGGAATCTGAAGTCTCGGAGTCTGGAGTCTAAATCAATCCATACAAGACCGGGATATTCTCTTAACGTGTTTTGGATGAGAGTCAGCATTCCTTCATCTGGCTTTATGACTTCAAGACTCCAGACTCCGAGACTCCAGACTGTCTTATTCATCTTCCGCCGGCTACGCCCCGGCTGCGTTGTTCGGGACTCTTCTTCGGCTTCGGCGCGGGGCCGAAATCGCCGTAGGCGACGAAGCCGGAGCGGGACGAGTCGTCCTTCTGCGGATTGCGTCCGGCCCATAAATCTTCCGCGGCTTCGCGCGTCGATTTAATCTCGTACTCGTCGCCGCCGCGCGTCGTGATCGAAATCTCGCCCTGCAAGTCGGTGCGGTAGAGATGGACGTTTGCCGCGCGCAGCCGGTCGAGCACTTCCTGGCTCGGGTGGCCGTAGCGGTTGTCGGCACCGGTCGAGATGATTGCCGTTTTGAACTGGCCGCGCCGGAGAAACTCTTCAGTGGATGCGTACTTCGAGCCGTGGTGCCCGACTTTCAGCACGTCGGCAGTGACGTTCCCCCCGTTGTTGATGATCCGCTGTTCAGTCTGCGCCTCGGCGTCGCCGGTCAACAGCATCGAAAAACTGCCGTAGTCGAGTCGCACGACGACCGAGTTGGCGTTCGGCTCGTTGCCGCCGGAGCGAAGTTGATCCTTCGTAAAGAACGGCGGGATCGGCGCCAGCGCAGTCAGGATCACACCGTCGCCGAGGTCGAACGTGCGGCCCGGTTCGGCGCCGACATACTCGACGCCGCGCTGTTCAATCGCCAGCAGAAAATCCTGATAGTTCTTCGTCGTGTTCGGCACTTTGCTGTCGAGCACGACGCGCACCGAAGCGCCGTTAATCACTTCGTCGGCGCCGCCGATGTGGTCGGCGTGCGCGTGCGTGGCGACCATCAAATCAATCTGGCCAACGTTGTGTCGCTTCATCGCGCCGATAATTTTCTTACCGCTGCCGGGCACGCCCGCGTCAACCAGCACTGTCTTGCCCGACGGCGCGACAATCAGAATCGCGTCGCCTTGTCCGACATCAAGCACATGCACCTGTAGCTCTTTGCCAGACGGCGGCGGCAGGCGCTTCGACCAACGCTCTTCAATCCACGGCTTCAGCAGGAACCACGCGGCGAGGCCGATCACGATCAGTAACGCGATCACCGCCACCAACACACACCCACATCCGCGTCTCGTCTGCGCCACTAAAAATCACCTCGGTAATTAAGGGATGAGGGATGAGGGATGAGGGATGAATGAAAGCAAGAAAACAGAATGCAGCACACAGCACACAGAATTAAGATGAAGCCACTCCATATCTTCCATGTTCAGTATTCCGTATTCTGTATTCCTGAGTTCATCCCTCATCCCTCATCCCTTACTCTGACGGTACTGGTTCGCGTTCGCGCGCGAACATAGTTTCCGCCTCGCGTGTGATGCGGGTCGGGTAGTGGCCCGTCCAGCAGGCGACGCACGACGACTCGCGATGGATGCCGGTCGCTTCAAGCATTCCTTCGAGCGACAGATAGCCGAGCGAATCGGCTTCGATGAAGCGGCGAATCTCTTCGACCGACATCTGCGCGCCAATCAGGTCGGCCTTGTCCGGCGTGTCGACACCGTAGAAGCACGGGCTGACAGTCGGCGGGCAACTAACGCGCACATGCACTTCCGCCGCGCCGGCCTCGCGCACCATGTGGACGATCTTCTTCGAGGTCGTGCCGCGCACAATCGAGTCATCAATCAAGACGACTCGCCGCCCGTTAATCAGATGGCGCACCGGGTTGAGTTTGATGCGCACGCCGAACGAGCGAATCGACTGC
Organism: Pyrinomonadaceae bacterium; assembly: GCA_013816505.1. Taxonomy (GTDB): domain Bacteria; phylum Acidobacteriota; class Blastocatellia; order Pyrinomonadales; family Pyrinomonadaceae; genus JACDEG01. Next base: position 2,278 of record JACDEG010000455.1, read on the forward strand.
TTCGGCTCGATGAAGGTGCGCCCGACGTAATGGTTACGCACCAGACCCTGCCGGAAGTTGATGCCGCTCTGCGCCGCGTAGCCGATGGCCGCCGCGACGCCGGAGTCGGGGACGGGCACCACGATGTCGGCCTTCGCCGGATGCTCCAGCGCGAGCCGCTTACCCATCTTGTGACGTGATTCATTGACCGAGCGCCCGTAGATCATCGAGTCGGGGCGCGAAAAGTAAACGTGCTCGAAGATGCAGAACGAGTGGCGGCGCGCCGGCAGTGGGAACGACGAGTGCAGCCCGTCGCGGTCGAGCACCAGCATCTCGCCCGGCTCGACATCGCGGACGTACTCGGCGTCGATCAGATCGAACGCGCACGTCTCCGACGCGACCACCCACGACTCGCCGAGGCGGCCGAGCGCCAGCGGGCGGAAGCCGCGCGCGTCGCGAATCGCGATCATCGCCCCCGGCGTTAGAAAGAGCATCGAGAAGGCGCCTTCTTCTTCACGCAGCACTTCGGGAATCGCCTCGATGATGTTCGCCGCATTCGAGCGCGCGATGCCGTGCAACACTACCTCGGTGTCAGAAGTCGAAGAGAAAATCGCGCCGGCTCGCTCCAGCCGCTTGCGCTCCTCGGTGGCGAAGGGCAGGTTGCCGTTGTGACACACAGCGACCTGTCCGTGTTGGCACGCGACGAGGAAGGGTTGCGCTTCACGGATCGAGACTTCGCCCGCCGTCGAGTAGCGCGCGTGGCCGATGGCGCTGTGACCGGGCAAGCGGTTCAGACGCTCTTCATTGAAGACGTCGGAGACGAGACCCATCGCGCGCTCTGAACGGATTTGCGCGCCATCCGACGCGACGATGCCGCACGACTCTTGGCCGCGGTGTTGAAGCGCGTACAGGCCGAGGTAGGTGAGGCGCGCGGCGTCCGGGTGACCGAAAATCCCAAAGACGCCGCACTCATCATGAAATCCGTCCTTGAATGGTTCGTCTTTCAATGCCTCGTCCACGTTGCTGTTATCGTTCATTGTTTGTTGCTGAAGCCCGACCGGAAGTTTGCATCGTGGGGCCATTGTAACACCCTCACGCCGGCAAGCCGCACGCGCCTGATTGAGTTTCTGAAAGTTACCGGCGCCACCGAATCGAGGCCGCCAAATCTCCGAAGTGCATGGTATGATGGCTGTCCAAAAACTTTGGATCGTAGGTGGGGGACTCTAAAAATGCACGTCAAGGTTTACGGCGCCGACTGGTGCGGCGACACGGTACGGACGCTGAAGCACCTCGACAGTCTCGGTGTCGATTACGAGTACATCAATGTCGAGCGGGACGCGCAGGCATCGCAGTGGGTGAAGGCGCAGAACAGTGGTTTGGAGCGCATGCCGACGGTTGAAATCGCCGGGCAGGTGCTGTCGGTTCCAACCGACCGGGAGTTGAGCAGCGTGCTCCGCGAAAAAGGTTTGATGGCTTGAGGGCGCGCCGCCTCGGATGTTCTCCCGCCAGCGCAAGACTGGGAGCGATGACGTGGTTGATTAGCCGAAGACTGTGCAAATTAAAGCTCTTTGTTTTCAGTAGTTTCGCCATTTCACTCGGCTCTTCAAAAGGATTCCAGGAAACGGCCTTCAGCCGAAGTTAAAAAGCTCCGGAAAGAACAGCATTTTCGCTTCGGGATTTATGCACAGGCTTCGATTAGCCATCTCATGTTGTGTCCGCGGGCAGACGTTGAGGCAACAAACTTTTCCGCATCAGAGTTCAACTAACGCCGCGCCGTCCCCCGCGACCGCGCGGCGCGCACATGTTCACCCGAACACCTATTTCACTTGAGCCATATATTTCGCTTGAGCACACCCGGTCCCGTCTACACACTCGCTGTCGTCGTCTTACGCTTTGCCGTCGTCATCGCACTGTTCGGCGCGGGATGGAACGTTTACCGGCGGTTGCCGGGCGACGACTTTTCTCTGTTCGGCGGCGCACGCCAGCCGTACGCGACCGAGTTGCGCATCGTCCGCCGCACCGAGCCAAACGAGAACGCACCGCAGGGGGACGATGCGGCGGTCAAACTCTATCCGCTTGATGTCGCCGCGGCGCAGCGCGAGTACAACTCAGAGCCCCGCGCCGGCCTCCGCTTCGAAGAGTTCCTCCGGCAGCGGATGGGCAGACAGCAGCCGCGCACCGGACACCTCGATGCACGCGGCGAGGCGACGATCAACGTCCCGCCCGGCAGGTGGTGGGTCCACGCGAAACTGTCCGGCGCACAGCAGGAGATGACCTGGCGACTGCCCGTCAACGTCGCCGGACGCGAGCGCACCGTCGAACTGAACGCCGAGAACGCTTATACCCGCGCGAAAAGCTTCTGAATACCCGATACCGAGTACTGAGTACTGAGTACTGAGTAAAAGCAATCTCGCTTGAATTCAGCACTCAGTACTCATCATTCAGTACTTATCACTTATGAGAGCCTTACGTTATGAGAACGAATCGTTGGGCGTCGCGGATGTCGGCGTTCCAGACGCGGCGGGCGAGGCGCTGGTGCGCGTTACGCTCTCAGGCATTTGCAACACCGACTTGGAGATTGTGCGCGGGTACGCGGGGTTCCGGGGGACGCTCGGTCATGAATTCGTCGGCGTCGTGGAACGCGCGCCGGACGCGCCCGCGCTCGTCGGCAGGCGCGTCGTCGGCGAGATCAACGCGGGCTGCGACGTGTGCGAGTTGTGTGCGGCGGGGGATGCGCGCCACTGCCCGCGGCGGACGGTGCTCGGCATCGTCAATCGAGACGGCGCGCACGCGGAGTTTCTTCAACTACCTTCCGTCAATCTGCTGCCAGTCCCCGATGCGGTGCCCGACGCGCGCGCTGTCTTCACCGAGCCGCTGGCCGCCGCGTGCGGCATCATTGAGCGCGCATCAATTACTTCCGCGACGCGCGTCGCGGTCATCGGCGACGGCAAGCTCGGACTGTTGTGCGCACAGGCTGTTAAAGCATTGACGGGAGCGC
>JACDEG010000456.1 GCA_013816505.1 Pyrinomonadaceae bacterium
CGTGACAGGTGAACCGTGACAGGTGACAGGAAAGAGTAGCTGGTGTGCGGCGTAAACGTTAACCGCTTCGGCCACACGTGTCCGTTCCGCATCACCGACCTCGCATATAAGAACAATTGACGACGCAGGCAAGCGGGCGGAAGTCATCTGACTCCGCGCAAACCTCTCGCCGCCGTGTGCCAACGTTCCCGGTTCGCACCGTCGCGCCCTCGCTCTAATCTTGTATGTTAAGAACCTGACTTGCTTGGTGTTTGAGATACTAACTACTTTTCATTCCGTTCGGCAAGCGACAGCTTGAATTTCATTATGAATAATGATGCCCCCGCACATTAGAGCATTTTATTCTTCGCGCGCGGCCTCACTCCTCTTTCGCGCACGGAGCGGCGTTCGGCACGAGTGATAAGTGGGGATTGTTTTTGCGCCGCCAGATGAAACCATCGAGCACATAATGCGTGATCTGCGGCAACGCCAGCGCGGGGACAAGCACGGTCTTCAGGGACGCCGCCGATTCCCACGCGCGCGCGCCGAACAACCATCCGCGTTCGTGCCATACGCCACGATCCCACAACAGTTCCTCGACGTACGCGAGCAGCCACAGCGTCGCCAGGAAAGCGAAGACGTTGCGCGTCAGCAGGCGATACGGCGCGTCGCCGCGGCGTCGGTCCCCGGACGCACTCGACATTTCGCCGCGGCGCGTGCGGGCGTGCCAGTAGACGAGCGCCATATACGGTACGCCGTGGGTGATGACGTTCGTCACGGTGAAGGCGTAGTCGCTGTTAAAGGCGACGATGCCGACGTACCAGCAGACGGCGGTGGTCACGACGACGATGTCTTTGCCGGGATTACCGACGCCCCGTACCGACCATCCGTACGCGGAGCGCAGTGCGTAAATTCCGAGCGCCAGCCAATAGACGGGCTGCACGATTCTTTCGACGAGAGCAGGCAAACCAGCGAAGTCGCCCGCGAGAAACCACCAGAACCGCCGTGGCAGATGCGCGTGCCAGTACACCAGCGGATAGATGGTCGCAAGGTAGATAGCTGCCGAATCGACCCACCACCCTGCGCGGTCACGCTCGCCCATCCGCGCGCGATAGAGCGCGACCCAGCCGTATTGCTGCCTGACAAAGTGGAAGACCGCGAGGTAGGCCAGAGCGCGCCAGAACATCCGCTCGCTCTCTGAGTAGAGCGCGACGCCGGCACTGAACGCGAACGCCGGCACAAGCGCGTACAACCAGACCCGCCGCTTCAGTTCTTCCGCGTCGAGATAGACCCGGAACCCGGTCGCATAGACGTGGGCGACATCAATCAGCAGCACCGCCGGGACCCACGACCACTCCGGCGCGTCCCCTTCGAGCGCGCCGAATCGGGCGCCGACCCACAACGCCGCGAGCGCCACGACGGCGCTGCCGAGGAACACGCCGAGATCGACGCGCGGCGAGAACAGCCACCACACGCGCCGCGTCGCCACCGCCGATTGTTCGGCGCGGTCGGTGGTCTGAGCGGACTGGTAACTCGAAGCACTCATCGGGCAAACGTTCTCTTAAGCATCTCAGCAAAAGATTTTCGGTGTGAAGGATGCATGAAGTAGATGTCGGATGTCAGATGTTGGCAATCCCACCAGCGTGTCTTGACTAACATCCAGCATCCAGCATCTATTCCGACTGGCTTTCACTTTTGCCTTTTACCTTTTTACTTTTGCCTTCCTGCTATGTCTCCGAGCGGCGCGACACGCACTCTCGGCGGTCGGTGGTCACGCGGGCGCGGGCGGGTATAATATCCAACGCAATCCTGATTCGCACAACCTGAAGGGCGGCGGCGCCCGCGAAGAGTCTGTAAGGAGTCCTGATGAAATCGTATCGCTTTTATATCGTCGACGTTTTCGCCGAAGAGAAATACGCCGGCAATCAATTGGCGGTCGTTCTTGATGCCGACACGCTCTCGACCGCCGAGATGCAGCGCATCGCGCGCGAAACCAATTTTTCCGAAACGACTTTCGTCACTTCCGCCGTGGAGCGCGACGGCGGCTACGACGTGCGGATTTTCACTCCGAACGAAGAATTGCCATTCGCCGGCCACCCGACGCTCGGCACGGCCTTCGTGATTCGCCGCGAGATCATTCGCAGTCCATGCGCGGGGTTGGCGCTCAACCTCGAAGTGGGACAGATACCCGTCACGTTCCACGTCACGGATGGCGGCGAAGAAGTGCTGTGGATGCGGCAGCAACCGCCGACCTTCGGGGCGCGAGGCATCGCGCCGGAAAACATCGCGCCGGTGCTCGGCATTGAGGTCGCCGAGATCGACGTGCGTTTCCCCATCGAAGAAGTCTCGACCGGCCTCCCGTGCATCATCGTTCCGCTCAAGACGCTCGCCACGGTGAAGCGCATTCGCGTCAACCGGGATCGCTACTTCGAGTTGATTGACGCCACGGTGGCCAAGAGCGTCTTCGTGTTCTGCCCCGAAACCTACCACCCGGACAACCAACTCAACGCGCGGTTGTTCGCCGACTACTACGGAGTGTCCGAAGACCCGGCGACCGGAAGCGCCAACGGCGGCCTCGCCGGCTACCTCGTCAAGCATCGCTACTTTTCCACCGACGAGATCGAACTGCGCGTCGAACAGGGGTACGAGATCAAGCGGCCTTCGCTGCTGCGGCTGCGGGCGGCGCGGCGGGACGCGCGGATCGAAGTCGAGATCGGTGGCAAAGTCTTTCTGAGCGTCGAGGGGAGACTGGTCTGAGAGGCGTCCTTTGACGCGGCGCGCCGCCTTGTTGTAGCTTCCGAGGCGCGCGTATGTAGTCAGCAACATTTCACCGACAGCGCTTCACCGGCGTTTTCCGCTTCAAACTTGGCGTCGACGATGGGAACCTCTCGCGCCCCGCACACAGTGTCTTCATGAAAATTGCTCTCGGCTCATCTCGCGCGGCCAAGATCATGGCCCTGCACGCCAGTCTGGCGCGCATCGCGACCATCGACGCCACGTGGGCGAGGGCCGAGTTGGTCGCGCGCACCGTCACCACGCGGGCGCCGGCAATGCCGCTCACAGATTCGCAGTTGATGCGCGGCGCGTTCGAGCGGGCGCACGCCGTCCGTGAGTTGCTGTCGTGCGAACGGCAGAAGGCTGATTTTTACGTCGGACTCGAAGGCGGCTTCCACTCGATCACGATTGAGGGTGAGCGGCACACGTTCCTGCGCGGGTGGGCATATGCGACCGACGGCGCGCGCGGTAGCTTCGGCGCCGCTCCTTCAGTCTCCGTCCCCGAAGCCATTGTGCGGCGTGTCTTTGAAACGAAGCGCGAACTCGGCGAGATCATCGACGAGTTCACCAACTCGATTGATGTGCGCAGCCGTCAGGGAGCGTGGGGGGTCTTTTCGCGCGACCTGCTGACGCGCGCGGAGAGTTTCGAGACGGCGCTGGTCGCCGCCTTCGCGCCGTTCTATAACGCGCGGCTATATCAATAAACTCAAAAGTGACAGGTAAATCGTGACAGGTGACAGGAAAGTTTGAACTCTGTGCTGCACCGGACTCGTCCTGTCAGCCTACAGCTTGACCAACAACCTTTGGCTCCGCTCGGAAAAACTGACGAGCCTTAAACTCTTTCTTGTCACCTGTCACCTGTCACTTGTCACGTTTGAAAATAAGGATTGAAAACGTAAAGTGGAAGAATTGACCACGCAGGGCAGCGACGAACACCTCAGCATGCTGCGACGCAACGCGCCCGGCTGGATCGAGGTGATTGCCGGTTCGATGTTCTCCGGTAAGTCCGAAGAGTTGATCCGGAGATTGCGCCGCGCCCGCATCGCACGCCAGAAGGTGCAGGTCTTCAAGCCCGAAATCGACCTCCGCTTTTCGAAAGATCACATCGTCTCGCACTCCGAGATGCGCCACGAATCCATCGCGGTCAAAAGCGCCGCCGACATCCTCGCGCGCGTCGCGCCGGAGACGGATGTCGTTGGCATCGACGAGGCGCAGTTCTTCGACAACGATCTGGTCGACGTGGCGAACGAATTGGCCGGGCGCGGCGTGCGGGTCATCATCGCCGGACTCGACCAGGACTACACCGGGCGACCGTTCGAGCCGATGCCGCAACTGCTCGCCGTCGCCGAGTACATCACCAAGACGCACGCCATCTGCGTCCGCTGCGGCCAGCCGGCCAATTACTCGCAGCGCATCGTCGAGGCGGCGGGCCGCGTCGTCGTCGGCGCGTCGGACGCCTACGAAGCGCGCTGCCGCCGCTGCTTCGTCCCACACGCCGACGCGCCCACGTCTCATGTGAAGGATGACGGATGAAGGATTAGAGGGACACGGCGACGGTTAAATACCCCCACTATTGTCTCCACAGCTGTTTATCCATACCACACCACCATCCCGCTTGCGCGATATAGCCAGCGCCTTCCAAGTCAGGTCTCCGTAGCAACTTATCCACACCACAACATCATCAGCACAAAACAGTGGCTGGTATGTTGAAAGGTGACTGCCCGTTCTGTGACTGTGATATCCTCGGCGCGGTCAATTAACTCCCCTAATGAAAGATTCGAACGCTTGTCCACACTTCATTTTGAATTGAGGAGAGACTGTCATGCACGTGAAGAAACCATCAATGGTAATTTCCAAAGGACTGACGATTTTTGCGCTCGTGCTCGGTGGCGCCGCCGCTTGTCAGCAACCGCCGGCGGCGAACGTCAACACCAGCGCGGTCAACGGCAACCTTCAAACAACCGTCAACGTCAATTCGGCGACGCTGCCGACCGAGAGCGCGGTCATTAACACGCGCGAACCGGAGCGATACCGCGCGAACGTTGTCGTCACGCAGGCGCAGACGACCGGGCAGCAGGCTCAGGGCATCACGCTACCCCCGCTCCAGGTGGCGCGCAACGGCGCCGACCGCCGCTACTCGATCAACGTCCCACCGGTCGGCGAGATTATTTTCCTCGACCGCGCCGACAAGCGTTACATCATCATGCCGTCACGTAAGCAATACGCCGAGATCACGCCGGAGATGACCGGGCTTGACGTGCGTTCGATGACGCCGGGGCAGATGGTCACGGCATTGCAAAAGCAGCGCGGCGTGCAGGAGGTCGGCGAAGAGCAGTTGAACGGCCGCACCGTCACCAAGTATCGCTACGCGGCGACGGCGCGCACCGGATCGCAGGCCGGCGACATCTCCGCCGAGAACTTCATCTTCGTCGATAAAGAGACCGGCCTGCCGCTGCGTATCGAGGGCTTCGGCCAATCGAGCGGCAATGTGC
>JACDEG010000054.1:0-17592 GCA_013816505.1 Pyrinomonadaceae bacterium
TGAGAGTGCTCGACCGGCCTCTGTGCGGTTCGAACCCGCCGCTCCCCGATGACTATACAAATAGTCAGATATGGTGGCCTTACACGCAGATGGCGACTGCTCGCCTGCCCTTCACTTGACATCCCACACGCGCTCACTTCTCGTCCAGATTACGAATCCTGATGTTGCGGTACCAGACCTCTTCGCCGTGGTGCTGAAGCCCAATGTGCCCGCCCGGCTCCTGCGCGAAACGTGGGAACTCTTTGAACTTGCTCTGCGCGATCAAGCCTTTTAGCTCATCGCTGCCGAGCGTGTACGCGACAACCTTTTTGCCGTTTAACCAGTGCTCGACGCGGTTGTCACTCACCACAAGGCGAGATTTGTTGAACTGGACGACGGGCCGCAGCACGCTGCCGGTCGGCGCGATTAGCGCATAGAGTGCACCGGCGGAGGTCTTCGGGCTTTTACCGTCGACATGCCCGCCATCGTCGAGCACCTGCATCTCCAACCCTGTATGCCACGATTGCTCCAGGTCTTCGGAGATGTTGTAGATGATCCCGCTGTTCCCTTTTGGCGAGACGCGCCATTCCAACTCAAGCACGAAGTTACGGTATTTATCTTTGGTGATGAGATCGACGCGTTCGGCGCCGACCACGGTTTTAATCGCGCCGTTCTCGATGATCCAGCTTTTAGCCGGGAAATCGTCGCGCTTGTAGCCGCGCCACGAATCGGTGGACTTGCCATCGAACAGAACTTTCCATTTACCCTTGGCCGCGACGTTGACTGCGCACAGTGGCGCCGACAGCAGCACGAGCAGTCCGATAACTAACAGTTGTAATTTGGTCGTCATTCTTTAAGCTCCTAAATGGTTGAAGGTGTTGATTGAATTATGGGAGAAACGGACGCACACATCATAAGATTTTTTCGTCGCGGATGCGAAGGGCTGGCTATAAATTTTACAATCAGACCGTTCGGACAATCTCTGATGATGGTCGACGATGATTTCGGCCCTTAAGTCTGAGAACAAAATACACTCACCCGCCGAGGACCAGTGAGGACGCCTCGGCATCCACACGATGCCTTTCATCTTTATTGATGGAGCTTTACTTTCACATCTTCCCCACCCTACAAGCGTCCGCGCGCGGTTAAATGCGTGTGATGTTGCTTTAGTTTCAATCCTTAACCTTGACAAGCGATGTCCTTGTCATTTAATTTTCACCACACTCTCGAAGTTCTTTATCAAAGTGTAGAGGCGCGACCGCCAAGAATAATCGAACCGCAGCAGACGAAGGATCATTCGCAGGCTCGACGAAAGGGGCTGGTCGCCGAAACTTGCCGCCCACTCCTTCTTGGGCGGCGGGTTGGTTAGCGCGGCTAAATCCGCCTGACTGTCACCGGACGCATCTCCGGTGGAGTGCTACCACGCAGAACATCTTTCGAACCGCGCTCGGCGCTTGTTCGGGTTTTTCTCTGTCCGGTGGTGAAACTCTCACAACCGGCTTTTTTTATTTTCGAATCGGTAGTAAGGCAGAAGACAACAGTTTTGAGTTTTGAGTTTTCAGCTCAAAACTCAAAACTGTTCAATGGTTTGACGCTAGTGGCCCACCGTCCGACAATCATGAAGTTTGGCGGCACGTCCGTCGAAGACGCGACGGCCTTCGAGCGGGTCGCGCGCGTTGTCAGTTCACATCAAAACTCGCGCCCGGTCGTTATCGTTTCGGCGATGAGCCGCGTAACGGACACACTACTGAATGCGGTGCAAATTGCAGCGGAAGGAGCATCCGAGGAAGCTGCCCACACGCTCGAAGCAAATTGGACTCGACACCTTGCGGTCGCCGAAAATTTGTTAAGCGCGGATAACAAGGATGCCGCCGCCGCCGCCATCGATGGTGCGCGTCGCGAGATTCCCGCACTGCTCGCTTCGGTCGCCACGCACGCGATGCCGCTTCGTGTCCTCCAGGATGTTGTCGTGGCATACGGTGAGCGTTTGTCGGCGATGGTGCTCGCCGCTGTGCTCCGCGAATGTGGTTTGCCCGCGCAGTATGTCGACGCGCGCCGCTGCATCATCACCGACGCGCGCCACGGTTCAGCCGCACCGCTGTTTGAAGACACGACCACCCGCACGCGCCGTGAGATCGAGCCGCTGCTTCAGTCATCGAAGATTCCGGTGCTTGGCGGGTTCATCGCCGCGACCGCCGACGGCGCGACGACTACGCTCGGGCGCGGCGGCTCCGACTACTCGGCGGCAATCATCGGCACGGCCCTCGGTGCGCGCGAGATTCAGATCTGGACGGACGTGACCGGCGTGTTGACTGCCGACCCGCGCGTCGTCCCAGAGGCCTGCACGGTCGCACGGCTTTCATATGATGAGGCGGCGGAACTCGCCTACTTCGGGGCGAAAGTTCTCCACCCGAAAACGATTCAGCCCGCTGTCGAGCAGAACATCCCGGTGCGCATCTGCAACTCGCGCGCGCCCGATGAATTCGGTACGCTCGTCGACGCCGTGAACGAGGCGACGCCGCGCACGGTTAAATCCATCGCCCACAAAACCGGAGTCACCATTCTCAGAATCAACTCGGCGCGGATGCTCGGCGCGTACGGTTTCCTGCGAGCACTATTCGAAGTTTTCGAGCGCCATCGCACAGTCGTCGATGTCGTCACCACTTCAGAGGTGAGCGTCTCGCTGTCGCTTGAAGACACAAGCGCGCTGCCATCGATACTCCACGAACTGCGCGAGATCGGCACGGTCGAGGTTGAACCGAACCGCGCCATCGTCTGCGTCATCGGTGAAGGCATACGCGGCACGCCGGGCATCGCCGGGGAGGTTTTCAATACCATCAGAGACATCAACGTTTCGCTAATCTCGCTCGGCGCGTCGAGTATTAATCTGACTTTCGTCGTTGCCGAAGAGCGCGCCCAGGAAGTCGTCCGGCGGCTGCATCATACCTTCTTCGAACGCGAGGAGGATCAGAGAACGCGGAATACAGAACACGAAAGATAAGTGGGAAGGCAAAAGAAACAGTTTTCAGTTTTCAGTTTTGAGCTGAACACCGAAAATTCAAAACTGTTCGAGGGCATGAATTTAATCGAACTGACACGTGCGTTGATCGACATCTCGTCCGTCACGGGGGACGAGGCGGCGGTCGCGCATTTCCTCTGCGCGCACCTCGAAAGCCTCGGTTACCACGTCGAGATGCAGGAGGTTGAACCGGGTCGCGCCAATCTGTTGGCGACACACGGCGCAAAGCTGCCCGCCCTCTTCTTCTCCACGCATCTCGACACGGTTCCACCCCACATTGCATCAAGCGAAGATGCTGAGTTCATCTATGGCCGTGGCGCGTGTGACGCCAAGGGGATTATCGCCGCGCAGATTACCGCCGCCGAACAACTGCGCGCGGAGGGTGTCGACGGTGTCGGCCTGCTCTTCGTCGTTGACGAGGAACTTGGGAGTCTGGGGGCGCGTGCCGCCAACCGCCACCCGCTCGCCGAATCGTGCCGCCATTTGATTAACGGTGAACCGACCGACAACCGTCTCGGCGTCGGCTCAAAGGGTACGCTAAGGGTGACGATTAAAACTGAGGGTCGCGCTGCCCACTCAGCCTATCCGGAGGCGGGCGTGTCGGCCATCGAAACTCTGCTCGACGTGCTCAGTAATGTCCGCGCAAAACAGTGGCCGGTTGATGACTTCTTCGGCGAAACGACTTGCAACATCGGCACGCTCAGCGGTGGCACACGGCCCAACGTCATCCCCGCCGCAGCACAGGCCGAATTGCTCTTTCGTCTTGTCACTGAAGCAGAGATCGTCAAACAAATTCTTGAAGAGACCATTGCCGGTCGCGCCCGCATCGATTACGTTTCGACGACTCCGCCGGTGCGGATGCTCGCCGTCGAAGGTTTCGCACAGACAATCGTGCGCTTCACCACGGACATACCGCACCTCCGCGCGTGGGGCAGCCCGGTGCTGCTCGGCCCCGGCTCGATCCTCGATGCCCACACCGCGCATGAGCGGATTACGAAACGCGAATTACACACAGCCGTCGATCTGTACACACGGCTCGCGCGCACTTTACTCGCGCGAGACCTGGCTGATGACGCCGTTGCAATTGATCGGACATACGTTGAAGAGGGAGTGCGGGCATGAAACTGGCACTTTTCGGATACGGCGCGATGAATCGACTCGTCGAAGCACGGGCGCTCGACGAAGGTCACGAAGTCATCGCACGCTTCTCCTCCCGCGACGCCATGCGTTCTCCGCAAGATTTTGCGACGGAGTTGCACGGCGCGGATGCCGCTATTGATTTCTCGCGCGCCGACGCGGTGCCGGCCCACGCGGAAGCCTGCGCGCTGGCCGGTGTCCCGCTGGTGCAAGGCACGACCGGCTGGCACACTCAACAAGATGAAGTCTTGCGTGCTGTTGAAAGGCTCGGCGGCGCACTCATCTATGGCGCAAACTTCTCGATTGGCGTAAATCTTTTCTACCGGATCGTGGCCCGTGCCGCCGAATTAATTGACACCGTTCCGGAATACGCACCGTTCATCGAGGAAGCGCACCACGCACACAAGCGCGACGCGCCATCGGGCACCGCGCTTCGTCTGCGAGAGATTGTCATCTCACAATCAAAGCGCGATGTCCCGGTGACGAGCACGCGCGCCGGCTTCATTCCCGGCACGCACCGCGTCGGCTTTGATTCTCTGGCCGACCAGATCATGCTGACGCATACCGCCCGTTCGCGTGAAGGCTTCGCCGCCGGTGCGCTACTGGCCGCGAAATGGATTCAGGGTCGGCGTGGTGTCTTCGGGTTCTCTGACCTGCTTGATGAAGTTTTACGTGGCCACTGAAGTTCAGTAAATTAATCTTATCGGACTCGTCGATGCGGCGCCCCTAATCTGACGTGCCATTGGTATCTAGACAACTGCAAAGTGATCTGGCTGAACTTCGAAGTGGCTGAGTGATGCTCTTCCATAACTTGTGCTGAAAACAATGCTGACCACCTCTGGAGTTATAAAAACGATGAAAGCAGAAACCGATTGGCTGAGAGGATGTGCAACCGCTCTCGTCACTCCGTTCACAGCGGACGGGTCGATTGACGAACCGAGTCTGCGCGCACTGATTGAATATCAGATCACGAATGCCGTGCGACTGCTAGTGCCGTGCGGCACGACAGGCGAGAGCGCGACGCTGACCGAAGAGGAAGATCAGCGCGTCATCCGGATCACGATTGAACAGTCACGCGGGCGGGCGCGCATCATCGCCGGCACGGGCAGCAACTCGACCGCCGCCGCCATCGAGTATTCGCAGGCCGCGCGCGCGCTCGGTGCCGATGCCATCCTCTCCGTCTCGCCCTATTACAACAAGCCGACGCAGGATGGCTTAGACGCACACTTTCGCGCCGTCGCCGAAGCGGTCAGAGACGTCCCCGTGGTCATCTATAATGTGCCCGGTCGCACATCTTCGAACATCGCCGCCGCAACCACGCTCCGGCTCGCGCGCGAAGTGGATAACATCGTCGCGATTAAAGAGGCGTCCGGCGACCTCGCGCAGATCATGGCTATCTTGCGCGACCGCCCCGCAAATTTCCGCGTCTTGTCCGGCGACGATTCCCTGACGCTGGCGCTGCTGGCGCTTGGCGCGGACGGCCTGATCTCAGTCGCTTCGAACGAGGCCCCAGCGTTGATGTCACGACTCACCACTCTCGGCCTCGATGGAAAGTGGGACGAAGCGCGCACGCTTCACTTCCGACTGCTCCCGCTGATGGAGGCTAACTTTATCGAATCAAGCCCCGGCCCGGTGAAGGCGGCGCTGGCTTTGATGAAGATCATCGGCGAGAACTTCCGTCTCCCGCTCGTGCCAGTGCAACAGAGGACCCGCGAGCGTCTGCGCGAAATCCTCGGCGAGTTACATTTGTTGGAGGAGACCACACATGTCTCTGCGTGAGCGGATCGAGGCGCTCGCCGATGCCGTTGGCATTGAGTTCAACGGCGAACATCGCGCGCTGTTTCAGGAATTTAAGACGGCGCTCAATCGCGGCGAGATTCGTGCGGCGGAGCGCACGCCGGCGGGCGAGTGGCGCGTCAACTCGTGGGTTAAGCGCGGCATCCTGCTCGGCTTCCGTATCGGTAAGATGATCGATATGACGGCGAATGAAAACCTGCGTTTCTACGACAAAGATACTTATCCGCTGCGCGCGACAACGATTCACGAAAGCGTCCGCATCGTGCCCGGCGGTTCGAGCATCCGCGACGGCGCTTATGTCGCACCGGGCGTCGTCTGCATGCCACCGATGTACATCAACGTCGGGGCCTACGTCGATGACGGGACGATGGTCGACAGTCACGCGCTGGTCGGGTCGTGCGCGCAAATCGGTAAGCGCGTCCATCTTTCAGCCGCGGCGCAAATCGGCGGAGTACTCGAACCTGTCGGCGCCGTTCCCGTCATCATCGAAGACGACGTGCTGGTGGGCGGCGGGTGCGGAGTCTATGAAGGCACGATTGTGCGCGAGCGCGCCGTGCTTGCCGCCGGAACGATTCTGACCGGATCGACGCCCGTCTATGATACGGTGCGCGGAAAAATCTACCGTCGCACGAGTGAAGCACCGTTGGAAATTCCGGCGGGTGCGGTGGTCGTTCCCGGTGCCCGCGCATCGACGAACGAGCAGGGGCGCGCGTGGGGATTGTCGCTCTACGCACCGGTGATCGTTAAGTATCGTGATGAGAGAACCGACGCGGCCTCGCAGTTGGAGGATTATTTACGTTGAGTGATTTTAACCCCCCGGCGAGATTGCGCGGAGTTCGGAAGAGTGCCATCCGGCAACTGTTCGACCGTGCGCGTCCGGGCAGCATCAACCTCGGCCTCGGCGAGCCTGATCTACCGACATCTGACGTTATCCGACGCGCGGCGGTGCGCGTCATCGAAGAAGAACAGAACGGCTACACGACGCATGCCGGCCTGTTGTCGCTGCGCGAGTTGGTCGCCGCCGACTATGAATCGTTGAAATCGACGACTGATGGGGTCATCATCACCGCCGGCTCGCAGGAGGCTCTCTACCTCGCGCTGATGGTGTTGGTCGACGAAGGCGATGATGTGCTGATTCCGAATCCGGGTTTTGTCGCGTACCCGACTATCGTGCGCATGGCCGGCGGTCGCGCGGTCGATTACCGGATGCCAGCCTCTGGCGGATTCGGTTTCGACGCGGACGAATTCCGGCGCGCCATCTCGACGCGGACGAAGGTGGTGGTTTGCATCAGCCCGTCAAATCCGACCGGGCGTGCTCTTTCAAGCGATGACCTGGCGGCAATGGCCGCGGCACTCGACGGCACCGGCGTCTACGTCATCAGCGACGAGATTTACCGCGACCTTTACTACACCGATGCCCGGCCTCCATCGATCTCGGACTTCTATCCACGCACGCTGGTCATCAGCGGCTTGTCGAAGTCGATGAGCATGACGGGCTGGCGTCTCGGCTGGATGTGCGGTGTCGAGGATGTGGTGCGAAGCGCCCTCGTGCTCCACGGCTACGTGACGACATGCGCCTCGACCATTTCGCAGAAGGCCGCGCTCGCCGCGTGGACAGATGAGGCCGCCGCCGCACGCCACTCCGCGAGACAAATTTTCCGCGCCCGTCGGGATCATTTGATGAGGCTGTTTGATGAACACTTCGGTGTCCGCGCCGTCGTCCCCGAAGGCGCGTTCTACGCGATGCTGCCAATCGGAAACTTTGGCACTTCGATGAACGTCGCCGAAGCGGCGCTGGAACGTGGCGTGATTACCGTTCCCGGCTCGGCCTTCGGCAGTGAGTCAGAAGGTTTCTTGCGCGTCTCTTTCTGCGCGGAAGAGGAAGTTTTAAGCGAGGGGGTGCGCCTCCTGCGCGAAGCCTTAAAGACTCTGTCGGATGAGGGACGAGGGATAAAGGATGAAGGATGAAGGAACCAAGAATACAGAACACAGAATACAGAATACAGAGCATCGAAGATCAGGGGTGACTTGTTTCCTGCTGTATGCTGTGTGCTGCATTTTGGTTTATATTCACCGTTAATTTTTTGGAGGTAACGTGATGACGAAAAAATACCGCGCGGGCATTCTTGGGGCGACGGGGACGGTCGGCCAGCGTTTCATTCAACTGTTGCAGGCTCATCCGCAGTTTGAGGTGACGGCGCTCGCCGCGTCCGACCGTTCTGCGGGTAAGCCGTACAGCGAAGCCTGTACGTGGCGGCTCCCCGGCGAGATGCCGTCGGCGGTCAAGACCATCGTCGTTCAGCCGCCGCAACCGCCGCTTGATTGCGACTTCGTTTTTTCGAGTCTACCGGGCGACATCGCGCGGCAATCCGAAGAGAGTTTTGCGCGTGCCGGTTATCCTGTCATTAGCAACTCGTCGGCCTTCAGGATGGACGCCGATGTGCCTCTCTTAATACCGGAGGTCAATCACGAACATTTGCGACTGCTGGACACGCAACGTGTCGAACGCGATTTCGAGGGCCACGGATTCATCGTGACCAACCCGAACTGCTCGACGATTATGATCGCGTTGGCGCTTGCTCCGCTGCACGCGCGGTTCGGCATCGAGGCGGCGGTGGTGACGACGATGCAGGCCCTCTCCGGCGCGGGCTATCCCGGCGTCCCGTCGCTCGACATCAACGACAACGTGATTCCCTTTATCTCAAACGAAGAAGAAAAGATCGAAACCGAGACGCAGAAAATCCTCGGCAAGGTGTCAGGTTCCTCAATCCAAGCGGCGGAATTCGCTGTCAGCGCGCAGTGTCATCGCGTCAACGTTTCGGACGGGCACATGGCCGCCGTGCGCGTTAAATTCTCGCGCCCGGTGGAGTTGACGGAGGTCCGCGACGCCCTTGCCACATTCACTTCGCTGCCACAGGAGATGCGCCTTCACTCCGCGCCGCCGCAGCCGATCATCGTGCGCGGAGAGGCGGATCGCCCGCAGCCGCGCCTTGACCGCGACGCCGGTGATGGCATGAGCGTGACCATCGGACGCATCGCGCGCGACCGCGTGCTGGACTATCGTTTCGTCGCCCTCAGCCACAACACCATCCGTGGTGCCGCCGGCGCCGCCATCCTCAACGCCGAGTTGCTGGCCGCCACCTCGCGCCTCGGTCGTTCGCCGGGGTAATTTGCGCGCAAGCAATTAGACTCTATGTTTACTGAATTGAACTGAATACAGTTGAAGGGCGACGGAGAGCCAACGGTAACAGGCATCACCTTACATACTGGTGGTTATAGATCGCAGTACCCCCCTTAGCAAAAACCAGGCTCGTATCAGTATAATAACGCAGATGATTCCGCCGCATTCATTATTTGTGCGAGTCTTGGCGACATTGCTGCCCGTATGTTTCGTATGGGTGTTCGTCGCTTGCGCGTCGCTGTGTGCAGTGCACATCGAGACAGGACCTAAAAAGTGCGCGGCTGTCATTTCCGAGAGTGTGGACGCTTCGCATGATTCCTATTGTTGTCCGCTAGAACAAGCACCAGCAAGCGTGCTACCGGAGCGGCAATCATCCGTACCGCAAGGAAGTGGCGATGCTCTAGTTTCATTTCTTCTGGCTATTTTGATGTTTCCTGATATGCCGTCGAGCAAGCCACGTCAGGAAACTTTGCCTTCCACTTCTGACCTGCCTCTAAGACGTCTCTGCATACTTCGCATTTAGAAATCTCCGTCTAATAAATCGTGCTTTAACTTTGCGCTTCCGTTCGGTTGGAACGTGAGGCGTGCGCTTGATATCTAAAGCTCATGGGAGATTTGTAGATGAAACGATTATTTTTAGGTTTGTTGCTTTGTCTTGTCATCGCCGTGCAAGCAGCAGCGCAGAGCGCAAGCGTGCGGCTAGAAGGGCAAGTTGTGTGCTGTGCCGAATGTTGGGCGGAAGCTGACCGCACGAAAGTTGAATACGGCTCGGCGGAAAATTTATTGAAATCGCAATCGTGTGTAGCGAATGGCGACCCGACCTTGATTGCGGTGCGCGAGGGAGACAAATTCACTCTCTATCAGTTAGAGCAAGCGAAGTTCCGCCTTCCGGGTAAAAACTGGCTTGAATTTGTTGGTCAGCGCGTCGCCGTGACAGGCGCGGTGGAAAAGAAGAAAAGCATGAGCGTGATTCACGTTGATGCTCTGGAAGTGCTTGCACCGAGCCAAGCCGAACGCGAAGCCGCGAACGTCGTCGGAAACGTTGTTGATTTGACGCTCAAAGACCCGTTCGGCACCGAGCAACGGCTCAGTGCGCTCAAAGGCCGAATCGTCGTCTTGAACTTCTGGGCGACGTACTGTGTGCCGTGCCGCAAAGAGATGCCTGACTTAGCAGCTATTCAAAACGAATATGCCGCTCTGGGCGTGCAAGTTATCGGAGCATCAACAGACGAGGCGGAAGACCGCGCCAAAGTTTTGCAATTCGTTAAAGAAACGAAAATCAACTTTCCTATTTGGACGGGCGCAACCTCAGCCGACATGATGCGCTTCGGACTTGGCGCAGCCTTGCCGGGAACGGTCATTGTCGGCAGAGACGGGCGTATTGCGAAAGTCATCTCTGGCATCGTCAATCAAGCCGACTTGAAAAAGCAGATTGATGCCATGCTCGCTTCAGCCGAAAAGACTGCAGCCAAAGAACGGAAGAAAGAGCGTGAGCAAGTCGCTTCTGTAAAACAGAAATCAAGTGAAGCGTCGAGTGTTCCTAGTTGACCGCTTTGACCGGGCGAAGGTCGCGCCGTGAGCGGGACAGGACAACAGGACGCTAATAAATGGACGTATGGCGTGCGGGTCATCTCGAACACGATTGACCGTGCCAAATGGCGTAACACGCTGACGTATAGGATTCACCCGCGCGTTACCGCCGGGGTCGAATACAATCCGCTCGCCGGGAAAGTCTCGCCGCTTGCGAACGTCGTTGCTTTAACGGAAACGCACAAGCGTCCAGCATTGATTCTCGGCACCAGCTCCGACCGGATAGGTACGCCTTTCGGTCAATCGTTCTATGCGACTTTTAGTAAAAGCTTGAAGCATCAAACCGGTTTACCCGTTGCGCCCTACGTCGGCGTAGCTTACGGGACGTTTGAAGACCGCTTCCGAGTAGTCGGCGGCTTGAACATCAACTTTAACGAGCGTTGGAGTTC
The DNA here is from genome assembly GCA_013816505.1 of Pyrinomonadaceae bacterium. GTDB lineage: Bacteria > Acidobacteriota > Blastocatellia > Pyrinomonadales > Pyrinomonadaceae > JACDEG01. The sequence continues at coordinate 11,093 of JACDEG010000054.1, forward strand.
GACGATTCTCTTCGACGGCGTGCGCGTGCATCCGACGGCGAATTACACACACGGACGGCATCAGTTCGGAGTGATATTCGAGCGCGGGCGGCATCCGGGCGCGAGTTATAGCATTTCGTTTTGAGGGAAGTGGCTCATGTAAACAATTGGTGCGTGATAAGCTTCGCGATCAAAGTTCGCCCGAAATAGCTGAATATTGCTCTCTTACAGTACAGGGGGTTAGTGGTTATAATCGGTTGATAGGTCGCTTGAGTCTGCCTGTCCTTTTATACTTCTTGATAATTCCAAGCTGGGATTGAAGGGGGTTATACCCACCATCTATTTCCAGTTTTGTGCAACCCTGCGCGACTAGATTCTGGAGGTCAGATTATGCCTACGATAGAGCAAAATCTGCAGATTTGGGATCGTAAATACGAATGGCCTCAAGGGGGTGAAGAGTGGTCTTCGGCTTGGGGAGGAGTAGAGGCTCAGTGGTACGGTACTATCTTCCCTCGCATCCATTCCTTTGTTCCTGTCAGCACCATCCTGGAAATCGCACCCGGATATGGCCGTTGGACACAGATGCTCAAGCAGCTATGCGAGCATCTCGTAGTAGTAGACTTATCGGAGTCCTGCATCACTGCTTGTAAACAGCATTTCGCCTCAGACACTCACATCACCTATCACGTTAACGACGGTAAGTCTTTAGCTATGATCCCGGACAGATCCGTTGACTTTGTGTTTACGTTCGATTCCCTGGTACATGTCGAAGGGGATGTTATCGAAGCCTATCTCACCCAGCTAGCTCGGAAGTTCACGCCGGATGGCGTCGGGTTTATCCACCACTCAAACGTTGGCGCATATGTAGACGATTCAACAGGCATGCTGCCCAGTTACATCAAAAACGAACATTGGCGCGCAGAGAGCATGACGGCGAGGCACTTCAAGAAGCTATGTTCGGCGGTCGACTTGCAATGTATTTCGCAGGAACTAATTAATTGGGGCACAGATGTCGTGCTAAATGATTGCTTTTCAGTTTTCACGCCCCTCGGATCGGCATGGGCTCGTACCAACCGAGTGTTCGTCAACAAAAGGTTTATGGATGAGGCAAACTATCTGTTCCGTATGATGCAGATGTACACTGCCTAATCTTACAGGGAATCGAATCGGCAACGCTGAGGGTGCCCAGAGAGGAGTAGATGATGCAGAAGATGGCGACAGCCAGACGAATTCTCAAGAACCAGGGGTTCACAGGGATTATCTACGTAGTATTGTTAAAGCTACACGTTCGGGCTGGAGACCGTTGGTTGACCGACAAGCTCATTCGCACGCACGACCCATACTCGTACGACGTACGGGAAACCTTAAGGTGCCCACATTGTCATAGCCATTTCGAGAAAATCACTGAAGGATATTTGTGCCATCAATGTCAGGATGTGTATGTCTAAAGGTCTGGTGTAACGGCGTGTTTCACATCATGATGCCTACATGTATCGAGTAACATAATTCTTTTCATCTGCCCAATACTCGGGCCTTCACTCGTTCAACGTCTTCATCCGAGAAATAGTAAAGTAGCCCATGGATGCTATCTGTGTTGTGTAGTGACCTTCAAAACGTAATAAAGAATTATCAGTCGCGGATTATCCAGAATCGCTGCATACTCGCTTTTTCCACCCGTCTCGTCACAATATCTTGTGGTCGCCTATCTTCAAAAATGATCGCGTCAGCGTCATTTTGAAATTATGCACCGAGCACAATATGTTGTGGCTGCTCTCTCGTCGCCACGGGCGACAACTGCGAACCGGCGACGACGCCTCATGCACCCATTCAAGCCATAACGTATCGCGCGCGAAGACGGGGCGCAAACGTTCGGGCGAGCGGGACGTGACAAAATCAGTTGATGACACACGGAGTGACGCCCGCGTGCATGCCCAGTTAGCGCGGATGCTTCATTGGAAGTGAGGAGAAAGCAGTGTCCGGGCCGCCGCCCTTCAAATGCTATCGCACGGTCGCGTGTGCTTGTGTTCTCGGCGCGCGCCGTCGAGTTGGCGAACTACTCGACAGATCCGGCCTGCTTGAGTATAAGAATCGTTTCGGCGTGCCCACCCTGCGCGGCAAGACTGAGGGCGGTGCGGCCTTCGTTGTCTTTCGCCTTCACGTCCGCGCCGCGAGCGAGCAGGGCGCTCACCACATCGTCGTGGCCGAACCGCGCTGCTTCAATCAGAGGAGTGCTGCCGCGCTCGTCTCGCGCGTTCGCGTCGACGCCGGGCGTCGCGAGCAGTATCTTGACGGACTCGGTGTGGCCTTCGCGCACAGCCCTAAACATCGAAATGGTCTGCGGGTTCTGCGTCGGAGCCGGTTGATTCGCAGTGGGTTGATTCGCAGCGCAACCGGCGAACGCAAGCGATAGCAGCAGCAACACAAAGATGGCGTTTCTTGTCAGGCGTGTCTGTTTCATACTTCCCTTTCGCGTACAGATAGTGAGAATGTGTTTACTTGCGCCTCCGGATTTTAGTTGCCGGCGGTGATTGATGAATTGAATCTATCCACCATCTCTTATCGAAGCTTATTTATAGAGGAATACGGTTGCATTCTCAACAATACGCACGCGCGGCCGACGTGTTTTTGATTGCGTGGTAAGTTGCGCATTTCTGTGTGATTGCACCGAGTTGTGCTAAATCGAGAGCTGGGAGAGTGGTCGAAGCGGTGATGGAATGGTAGGGACAGTCATCAATCACAAGAGAGACACAGAGGGTACACAGAGTTTATAGAGAGTTGAGCGTTGACACGTCAAGGCTGTTTCGGTGTGCTCTCTGTGCTGCGGTCTGCGTTCCGTCAGTGCCGAGTACATCGTCGGCTCTGGTTTAGTAATTCTGTCACCATAATGTAATCCGCTTAGTTTATATTTCGTGTTTAGTGGTCACCACTACTTCGATCCAACGAACAACGAATTAGCGTCCGCCTTTTAGGGCAAAGGAGAAGCCGTCCCATGAACAATTCATCTCGCCGCGGCGCGTTGGTGCTGCTCGTCGGCGTGTCGATTCTCTGCTTGGCCGTCGCCGCCGCTCTGCTGACCTCTGACCGCACCTCGCGCGCCGCGACGACCGTCGCCGATGTCACGGTGCAGAATCAACCAGCCGCGCAGGGGCGCCCCGTCACACCCGCCGGAACATTGCTCGTGGACGCGACCACGCGCCAGCCCGCCATCGGCTCTCTGCCCGTCGATTTTGTGCGCAGCCCGGACACGCTCTGCCCCGACGGAGGCGGGCGTTACCTGATCGCGGTCAACAGTGGCTTCGGCGTGCAGTTCAATGCCATTACTAATCGCGCGCAGCAGTCCCTCGCGGTGATCGACTTAAACGCCCGGCCTGCTCCGGCGGTCGTGCAGAATGTCTATTTCCCTACACCACAGAGCGCCAACGTCGGCGCGGTGTTCGACCCACTCTTGAAACGCGACCATACTTTCACACTTTACGTGTCGGGCGGGTTTGAGAATAAAATTTGGGTCTTCCGGTTCCAGCCCGACGCAGCTTCACCGATCACCCCGCCATCGCCGGGTCCGAACACCACCGTTGAAGCTCCGTTCATCGATGTCAGCGGTTTCAGCAACGCCGCTCCGACGCCTAATTACAATGACAACCGCGCGCCCGTCTATCCGACCGGCCTCGCCATCAGTCCAGACGGAGACTCTCTGTACGTCGCTAACAATTTAGGTGACAGCCTCGGCATCATCAACAATCTGCGCGGCGCGCGGACACTGACCCGCATCGATTTGCGTCGGGATAATCCGCAACAGTTCATCTACCCGTACGGAGTCGCGGCGATGCCGACCGCCGACCGCAAGGCAACCGCGAAGCTCTATGTATCGTGCTGGAATGATGCTTCGATTGCGGTCATCGACCCGCGCTCGCCCACCAACAACATCAAGCGGATCGCGGTCGAGCGCCATCCGACAGCGATGCTCTTCAATCGTCAGCGGACGCGGCTCTACGTCGTCAATTCCAACGCTGACAGTGTCTCGGTCATCGACACCGGGCGGGATGAAGAGGTCGAGCGCGTCAGTGTCCGCCTGGCCGAGAATGCGTTGATCGGAACCAGCCCGGAAGGTCTCGCGTTGAGCGCCGACGAATCTACTCTCTACGTCGCCAACGCCCACGCCCACGCCATCGCGTCGGTGCGTCTGTCTGAAGATTCGAGAGGAATCGATATGGCCGCCGATTCCTCGCCGCGCGGAGGTACGAGAGGCAATCATCAAACACCGAACGCCGCGGCGGCGCGTGAGCAGACGCGCCGAAGTGTGGTGCGCGGCTTGATCCCGACCGGCCAGTATCCTTCGGCGGTGGCCGTCGTAGGCGGTAAGTTGTTCATCGGAAACGGAAAAGGCACCGGCTTCGCCAACTCTTCGATGGTCGTCGACAATTCGGGCCGTAACCCGAACGTCGCCAATGACCGCTTTCCGGCGGCGGGAGGGCGGCGTGGTGGACAGTACAGCGTATCGCTCGTCGCGGGCAACATCAGCGTGGTCAATGAACCTGACGAGGTAACTCTGTCGCGTTACACACAGCAGGTGATGCGCAACGACGGGATGATCGGCAGTCCGAAGACGGCGCTGTTCAAGGGCCGCTCGCCGATCAAGCACATGATCTACATCATCAAAGAGAACCGCACGTATGACCAGGTTTACGGCGACCTCGAAAACTCCGGCGACGGACAGCGGGCCGATGGCGATCCGAGCTTGGCGATTTTCGGAGCCGGCGACGCGGCGCGTCTGCCGGGCGGCATCGCACAGAACGTCTCGCCCAATCACCGCGCGCTCGCTCTTCGCTTCGGCTTGTTGGATCGGTTCTTCGTTAACTCCGAAGCCAGTCCGGACGGACACAACTGGTCGACCGCGGCCTTCTCAAACGACTACATCGACAAGGCGTATCGGTGGGATTATTCGGGGCGCGGGCGCACCTACGATTATGAAGGCTTCAATCGCTTGCCAAGCTACGAACCTCCCGGCGCGCTCCCGCCGGTTTTCGATTTGCCGACCACCGCCAACAATGTCGCCGAGCACATGCGCCGCTACATCCCATACCTGAACGGCTCGCGCGATGTGGGTGAACCCGAAACGCTCTATCTGTGGGACGCGGCCAAGCGCGCCGGTTTGACCTATCGAAATTACGGCGAGTTCGTCGCGACCATCTCGACCGACGATGTGAAGGCAATCAACACCGGACGACCCAAACAGTACCCAGACCTTTCACCAATCATTAAAGCGTTCCCGACCAAGAAATCTCTTGAGGGCAACCATAGCTCCACGTTCCATAAATACGATCTCGCGGCACCGGACGCGTTGACTATCGATTCTTATCGCGCGGCGAAGCAGGGCGGAGCCGACATCGACCCGACGATCACAGGGGCCAATCGCGACGAACGGTTCCGCGGCAGTTCTCGCTTCGGCGAGTGGCTCGCGGAGTTTCAGGGCTTCGTCGCCGACCTCGGCGCCGGACGCGGTGACAGATTCCCTAATCTGACGATCATGCACTTTCCGAACGACCACACCAGCGGATTACGACCCGGCTATCCGACGCCTCAGTTTCACGTCGCCGACAATGATTACGCCGTCGGCAAGTTGGTCGAAGCCGTCTCCAACAGTCCGTACTGGAAGGACACCGCGATCTTCATCGTTGAGGATGACGCGCAGGACGGCCCCGACCATGTCGACGCACACCGCTCCGTCGCATTGGTCATCAGCGCATATAACCGCCCCGGCGCGCTCGTCCATCAATTTCATAACACGGTGAGTCTGATTCGCACGATGGAAATACTGCTCGGTCTGCCTCCGATGAATCAACTCGACGCTTCGGCGGTTCCCATCGACGTTTTTCAGGAACAACCGGATTTGCGTCCCTACCAAGCGCTGCTGCCGGAAATCGCATTGGACAACTTAATAGTTCGCCCCGCGACCGACCGCGCGACGCGGCGCTTCGTTCAAATGACGGCGGAACAAGACCTCGCCCACGCCGACATGGCCAACCCGCGCATCTTGAACGAGATCATCTGGTTCTCAATTAAAGGGGCCGCTTCTCCGATGCCGGAGATCGTCCGCCTGCCGATATTCGACGCGATGCGAGCCGGGATTGTGGCGGATGAAGACGAGGCTGAAGATGAAGATGATTGACGCTGTACGCTGGAGCTAACCAGCCTCCCGACGAGAGCGACAACCCACCCCGTACCACGCAAGCTGCATGAGAAGGACGTTGAGGGAAGTCAGGTTCAGCGACTTACTCGGTGGCGGGCGTTGTCAGGACGGTCGGAAGCTGGATGTTGCGGCATACGACTCAAGAAAGAATTTCTGTGCGTGGCTTGCGCGGCGTCATGACAAAGACCTTGTCATAGCCGGCCATCGCAAACAGCAGTCCCGCCATCGCTCGCGTGAAGAAAGCGACCCAGCATAGTTCAATCGTGCGGAGAGAAGTCATGTCATCGCCGAAGGCTCTTGACCGCACGACAGTAGCTGAGACGGCAGGCGTGTT